>JBGPGJ010000101.1:0-6551 GCA_041483795.1 Sulfurifustaceae bacterium | reverse complement strand
GCCACGCTTGTGCCCGGCGAAGTCCTTGAAGTGCTGGCCACCGATCCGGGCGTGTTGCACGATATTCCCGCCTGGTGTCGCGTTCACGGTCACGAGGTGCTGGAAACCACGCGCGGCGATCGCGAGATTGCAATCCGGTTACGTGTGTGCGGACCATGAGCGACCGTGAATAACATGGAACCGATCGCCGATTCTACTCATCCCGAGCGCTACCGCGCGAGCGTGCGCGTGACGCTGGTGAGCGTGGCGGCCAACATCCTGTTGACCGTCGCCCAGATCGCGATCGGCATCATCGGCCAGTCGCAGGCCCTGGTCGCCGACGGCATGCACACGCTCTCGGACCTGATCACCGATTTCATGGTGCTGTTCGCGCTCAAGCACGGTCATAAGGCCGCGGACGAAGAACACCCCTACGGGCACGAGCGCATCGAAACCGCCGTCACCATGATCCTCGGCATCGTTCTGCTTGCGGCCGGCATGGGCATCGCGGTAAACGCCGGCATAAAGCTCATGAACGCACAAGCATTCGCGATCCCCTCAGCCATCACGTTCTGGACCGCGTTGGGTACGTTCGTCGCCAAGGAAGCGCTTTATCGCTACACCATCCGCACGGCGCAGCATTTCGATTCCAACATGTTACGCGCCAACGCCTGGCATCATCGCTCGGATGCGATTTCCTCGGTCGTGGTACTAATCGGCATCGGCGGCGCGCTCGTGGGCCTCGCCTACCTCGATTCCATCGCCGCGATCGTGGTCGCACTCATGGTGGCTAAAGTCGGTGTCCAACTGGCCTGGCAGGCGCTGCGCGAGCTGGTGGACACGGGGCTCTCACACCAGGATCTCGAATCCATCCGCGGCGCGATTTTGTCTGTGAGCGGCGTAAAGGCGCTGCACCTGTTGCGCACACGGCGCGTCGGCGGGCACGCGGTCGCGGACGTGCACATCATCGTGGACGAACAACTGAGCGTTTCGGAAGGTCATCAGATCGGCGAGGCCGTGCGCGCAAAACTCATCGAGGAATTTCCGATCGCGGACGTGACCGTACACATAGATATCGAAGAAGATGTCGCCGCCCCTTCGTGCGCAGGCCTGCCGCTGCGCGACGAGGTGTTGCGGCGCCTGCAAGGTTACTTCTCCGGTATTTCGGAAGCGAACCGCATCGAGCGCACGACCCTGCACTACGCCAACGGTCGCATCGTGGTCGAACTGATCCTACCGCTGTCGGTGACGCCGGACGACGCCGGCGCCCGCGCATTAGCCGCGCGTTTCAGCGCTGCGACAAAACACGATCCCGAAATCCAGTCGGTTTCTGTTTTATTTCAATAGCGGCACTGTTATAGTGCACACAAGAAAGCTGTGTTCTTAATTGGTGCGTTAACAAAGGATGGTTTATCGCTATTTCATTCTTATTCCATGACTTTTTATAGGTAATGCCCGTGGCATATTAAGTGCACTAACCTGGACTCAAAATCCTGCGGTAGCCTAGGGGAAAGCGGTCGCAAAGCAAATACGACATAGCGACCCATATTTTGTGCGTTTTGCTCAAACTTTTTTCGCTCTCTCGTGAGGAGGACTCAGATGTCTGCTGCCGATGTGTTAAAGACCATCAAAGACAAGAAGGTCAAGTTCATTGACTTCCGTTTTACCGATACCAAGGGTAAGGAGCAACACGTGTCCGTGCCGGCCAGCACGATCGAGGCCGACACGTTTGAACACGGCAAGATGTTCGACGGCTCCTCGATTGCGGGCTGGAAGGGCATTCAGGAATCCGACATGGTCCTGATGCCGGATGCCGCCACCGCTGTGATTGATCCGTTCATGGAAGAGCCGACGATGATCCTGCGCTGTGACGTCGTCGAGCCGTTAACCATGCAGGGCTACGAGCGTTGCCCGCGCTCGCTTGCCAAGCGCGCCGAAGCCTACCTCAAGAGCACCGGCGTGGCCGACACCGCCTACTTCGGTCCCGAGGCCGAGTTCTTCGTCCTCGACGATGTCCGTTGGGGCGCCGACATGAGCGGCTGCTTCGTGAAGATAGACTCCGAAGAGGCGTCGTGGAACACCGCGAAGGTGTATGAAGGCGGCAATCTCGGTCACCGTCCGGGCATAAAGGGCGGTTACTTCCCGGTGCCACCGGTGGACTCGCTGCAGGACATCCGTTCGGCCATGTGCCTCGCCATGGAAGAAATGGGGGTCAAGATCGAAACCCATCATCACGAAGTGGCGACCGCCGGCCAGAACGAAATCGGTATGCTGTTCAACACGCTGATCAAGAAGGCCGACGAGCTGCAGATCTATAAGTACTGCGTGCACAACGTCGCGCACTCCTACGGCAAAACGGCGACCTTCATGCCTAAACCCATCGTGGGCGACAACGGCTCGGGCATGCACGTGCACCAGTCGCTGGCGAAGGACGGCAAGAACCTGTTCGCCGGCAACGGCTACGCGGGGCTGTCCGACACGGCGCTGTTCTACATCGGCGGCGTCATCAAGCACGCCCGCGCATTGAACGCCATCACCAACTCGCTCACCAACTCCTACAAACGCCTGGTGCCAGGCTTCGAAGCACCGATAAATCTGGCCTACTCCGCGCGTAACCGCTCGGCCTCGATCCGCATCCCCTATGACAGCAACCCGAAGGGTCGTCGTATCGAGGTGCGCTTCCCGGATGGGGGCAGCAATCCGTACCTGGCGTTCACCGCCATGATGCTGGCGGGCGTGGACGGCATCCTGAACAAAATCAATCCGGGCGAACCGACGGACAAGGACCTCTACGATCTCGAGCCGGAAGAGGCGAAGAAGATCCCGACCGTGTGCCACTCGCTCGACATGGCGCTCGAGGCGCTCGACAAGGATCGCGCGTTCCTCAAGGCCGGCGGCGTGTTCACCGACGATGTCATCGATTCTTATATCGGGCTGAAGATGCAGGAAGTGACTCGTCTACGCATGACCACGCACCCGATCGAGTTCGACATGTACTACAGCGTCTGAACTCGGTTGTTGCAATAAATAAATGAAGAACGCCCCGGAGGGGCGTTCTTCATTTGTACCGGCGTAATCTATGCACTATTTTTGTGCATAGGAGTACACTGGATACCACCATTCGCGCCTAACTGTTTATTCGGAAAAGATAATTTCCGCGGCTTAAATCTTGCAAAACATAAATTCGATTGTCACCAAAAACCGCCATGCAACCCGATGCATCGAAACGAATATTGGAAGGCCTCACCAGTGCCGTGCTGACTTTCGATGCCGGGCTGCGCCTGACCAGTATCAATCCGGCGGGGGAAATGTTATTCGAAATCAGTGCCAAGAAGATCCTGGGCCATACGCCTCCCGAGCTGATGTCGCATAGCGGTTGGATCGTCCATACCTTGCACCAAACGCTGAAAACCCGGCGCCCCTTCACCGCCCGCGGCGTACGGCTGTTGCTGCCGGGACCGCGGCGCATTACCGTGGACTGCACGGTCACTCCCCTCTCCGACGACGGCGATGCGCTGCTGGTCGAGCTGACGCAAGTGGATCGTATGTTACGACTGGCCCGCGACGAGAGTCTGCTCGAACGCCAGGCCGCAAATCGTGTCGTCATTCGCGGTCTGGCACACGAGATCAAAAATCCGCTGGGCGGATTGCGCGGGGCCGCACAACTGCTGCAACGCGAACTGAGCGACAACGGGCTCAAAGAGTACACCCGCATCATCATCCACGAAGCCGATCGCTTGCGCACGCTCGTAGATCGTATGACCGGCCCGATCCAGCCGCTCAAAAAAGTTCTGATCAACATTCACGAAGTGCTCGAGCATGTGACGCGCCTGATGCTGGTCGAAGTGCCCGTCGGTCTCACGATCGAGCGCTACTACGACCCTTCCCTTCCCGAACTGCTTGCGGATCGCGATCAACTAATTCAAGCAACGCTCAACATTGTGCGCAATGCGGTCGAGGCGATGGAAGGTACAGGCCGCGTTCAATTGCGTACGCGCATCGAGCGTGGCTTCACCATCCGCCAGAAGCGGCACCGCCTGGTGCTGTGCGTAGACATCGAGGATGACGGTCCGGGCATTACGCCCGAATTACGCGAACACATTTTCTACCCCATGGTGACCGGCAAGCCGGGCGGCACCGGGCTCGGGCTTTCGATCGCACAGGATATCGCCGCCAAACACGGCGGTTTGATCGGCTGCGACAGCTGTCCCAAGCAAACCGTATTCACCTTGTACTTACCGTTGGAGGCAACCCATGGCCAGGCCTGACATCGTCTGGATTATTGACGACGACCGCTCCATCCGCTGGGTACTGGAAAAAGCTCTGGAGCAAGCCGCGATGTCGGTACGCAGCTTCGATACCGCCACCGACGTGCCGGAACTGCTCGAGCGCATGCAGCCGGATGTCATTGTCAGCGACATCCGCATGCCCGGCACCGACGGACTCGCGCTGTTAAAGACACTGCAACAAATGGCGCCCGAGATTCCGGTCATCATCATCACCGCGCATACCGATCTCGACAGCGCCATTGCGTCCTACCGCGGCGGCGCGTTCGAATACCTGCCCAAGCCCTTCGACGTGGACGAGGCCGTGCGCCTCGTGCGCCGCGCGGTCGAACATCGCCGACGCCGGAAAGTCGAGGCGCCGGTGGCCGAGCGCACACCTGAGATTATCGGTTCGGCCGCCTCGATGCAGGAGGTGTTCCGCGCCATCGGACGGCTCTCCGGTTCGAACCTGAATGTTCTCATCAACGGCGAGTCCGGCACCGGCAAGGAGTTGGTTGCGCGGGCGCTGCACAACCACAGCCCGCGCGCCGACCAATCCTTCATCGCCATCAACATCGCCGCCATTCCGAGCGAGCTGCTGGAGTCGGAACTGTTCGGTCACGAAAAAGGCGCATTCACCGGCGCGACACAGACCCGCCGCGGCCGCTTCGAGCAGGCGAGCGGAGGCACGCTGTTCCTCGATGAAATCGGCGACATGCCCCCGGGGTTGCAGACGCGTCTGCTGCGCGTGTTGCAGGATGGCAAGTTCTACCGCGTCGGCGGCTACGACCAGATCGAGACCAACGTACGCATCGTCGCGGCCACGAACCAGAACCTGGAACAACGGGTGAAGGAAGGAAAATTCCGCGATGACCTATTCCATCGCCTGAACGTCATCCGCATACACCTACCCTCGCTGCGCGAACGACGTGAGGATATCCCGGCGCTGGCGCGCTACTTCCTCAAAAGCTCGGGCGCGGAACTCGGCGTCGAGGTAAAGAGCCTCACCCCACCGACCGAGGAATATCTCAGTCGCCTGTCCTGGCCGGGTAACGTGCGTCAACTCGAGAATACTTGCCGCTGGCTCACGGTGATGGCGCCCGGCCCCACGATCCGTATCGAAGATCTGCCGCTCGAACTGCGTGCGCAGGATAGCGATGCCGCTCCGGACAACGAATGGGAAGTGCGGCTACGCAACAGCGTCGAACAACAACTGGCGCGGGGAGGGAAAAACATTTTCCGCGACGTCAACCAGGGCTTCGAGCGCATCCTGATTCAGGCCGCGCTCAAGCACACCGGCGGACGCAAGCAGGACGCGGCCAAGCGCCTCGGCTGGGGCCGCAACACGCTAACGCGCAAGCTCAAGGAACTTGGGATGCAGTAAAAACCGCGCGCCCCATATAGTCGCGCCTTGAGCGCGCGGCTTTTTCAGGCCGTCGCTGTTTGCTGTCGGCGGATGTGGCGCAGCGATATCGGGCAACTGGTTGAGCATCAGCCGCAGCAGGCCTGACCCCGAACGCTGAGTCCCAATCACAAAAATAGGCACGTCTTTCTCCTTGCCTCTCTAAATAAAACTCTGACGGCTCAATAAACGAAATAACCGAGCGCACCAGCGATCGGGATGATCCAAACGGCTTCGACACGGAAACGCAGCAGCGCAATCACAGCCGCGACACAAATTACCGCCGATACCCACACCGGCGCCGCCGCCTTCGCCACTGTCACGACCGCAGCAGCAATCATTCCGACCACGGCCGGCCGTACGCCGCGTAGCGCCGCCTTGACCGTGGCCGATTCCTTGACGCGCTCGAGCAAGCCGGCGCAGATAACCATCACTACCGCCGAAGGCAAAAAAATGCCCAGCGTCGCCGCGACCGCGCCCGCGATGCCGGCGACTTTCAGACCGATGAACGCCGCGCTCACCAGCACCGGTCCGGGCATGACCTGACCCATCGCGACCGCGTCCACGAATTCCTGGTGTGTTACCCAACCGTGACCATCTACCACGATCTCCTGCATCAGCGGAATGAATACGTAGGCGCCGCCGAAAAGCAGCAGGCTCATGCCGGCAAAAGTGAGAAACACTTTGAGCAGGATACTAGGCTCAAAACTCATCAGCGGTACCATTACGCCGGGCATACCGGCGAGAAAGAACAACCCCGCGGTTGCAGCGGAAGTGGAGGATTTTCGCTTGGTCTTGCGCTTGCGTTTTGGTCTACGTTCGGACTTACCTTGCGCGACGTTCACTGATACCGGTTCGCGGAACCACCACCAGCCGATGGCGGCGGCGGTGACAATAATGCCGAG
>JBGPGJ010000100.1:0-6582 GCA_041483795.1 Sulfurifustaceae bacterium | reverse complement strand
GGTAAAACGTCCGAAGCCATCAAACGCTTGATCGGTTTGCAACCCAAGACCGCGCGCGTGCTGCGCGACGGGCTGGAACTCGACGTGCCGATCGAACAGGTCGGGTTGGATGAAACGGTGCGCGTGCGCCCGGGCGAGAAGATTCCCGTGGACGGTGAGATCGTTGACGGGCATTCCCACGTTGACGAGTCCATGCTCACCGGCGAACCGATGCCGGTGGAAAAGAAGGTCGGCGACGCGGTTGTCGGCGGAACCTTGAACAAGACCGGCACGTTCTTGTTTCGGGCCACCCGCATCGGCGCCGATACCGCGCTCGCGCGCATCGTCGAGATGGTGCGTCGCGCGCAAAGCACTAAGCCGGCGATCGGTCGTTTAGCGGACAAGATTTCCGCGGTGTTTGTGCCCACGGTGTTGATCGTGGCGGTTATGACCTTGCTCGCGTGGTTCAATTTCGGTCCGGAACCTCATGCGGCGTACATGCTGGTCACGACCATGACGGTGTTGATTATTGCTTGCCCCTGCGCCTTGGGGCTCGCCACGCCGATTTCGATCATGGTCGGTGTCGGCAAGGCCGCCGAGCACGGCATCCTGATTCGCAACGGCGATGCCTTGCAACAAGCGGGACGGCTTACCGCCGTGGTGCTTGACAAGACCGGCACCGTGACCGAAGGTCACCCGGCCGTGACCGCGGTGGAACCGGCTGCCGGGTTTAACGCCGCGCAGGTGCTGGCGTTGGCCGCGGGCCTGGAAATCGGTTCGGAACATCCGCTCGCGCAGGCGATTGTCGAGGCCGCGCGTCAGCGGGGACTTACGCTTTACGGCAACTCCGGTTTCGAAGCGGTGGCCGGTCATGGTGTGCGCGGTACTGTCAACGGCCGCACGGTGGTATTGGGCAATCCAAAGCTCATGCAAAAACACCGCGTAGACGTAAGCAGTCTGTCCGCGCGCGCGGCGCAACTCGCCGAGCAGGCGCAGACGCCGATGTATCTCGCGGTGGATGGCAGCTTCGCGGGGCTGATATCCGTTGCCGATCCAATCAAGCCGGATTCCAAGACGGCGATCGAACGCATGCATCGCCTGGGTCTTAAAGTGGTGTTGCTCACCGGCGACGGCCGTGCGACCGCGCAGGCGGTGGCGCGTCAGGTCGGCATAGACGAAGTACTGGCTGAAGTATTGCCGGCCGACAAGGCGGCCAAGGTCGCCGAGCTGCAGAAACGCGGCGAGATCGTGGCCATGGTCGGCGATGGCATCAACGACGCGCCGGCGTTGGCCCAGGCCGACGTCGGCTACGCGATCGGTACCGGAACGGACGTGGCGATGGAGTCCGCCGACGTGGTGCTCATGCGCGGATCGCTGCACGGTGTGCCCGATGCGATCGCCATCTCCAACGCCACCGTGCGCAACATCAAACAGAACTTCTTCGGCGCCTTCATCTACAACGTGCTCGGCATTCCCGTCGCGGCGGGCGTGCTTTATCCGTTCATAGGGTTGTTGCTCAATCCAATCATTGCCGGTGCGGCCATGGCGATGTCGTCGGTGACGGTTGTGAGTAACGCCAATCGCCTGCGGTGGTTCGGGTCGAAATGAAGACCTTCACCAACTTCCCCTCTCCTTTAGGGAGAGGGCAAAGGGTGAGGGAATCACCCCTCATCCCCATCCCTTCTCCCTCAAGGGGAGAAGGGGGCGAGCCGTTCCGCGAGGAAAAGTAATGGACATTTTACTTATTAACCTCGCGGGCATGGTATTAATTGGGCTGATCGTTTGGTGGTTCTGGCTATATAAGCCGCGCGCGCAGCAAATTGCGGGCGCGGCGCCGATCGAGATTATCGTGGCCGACGGCGTGTACACGCCAGCGCGCATCGAAGTGCCAGCGGGGAAACCGGTGACGCTGCGTTTCCTGCGCCGCGATCCGAGCCCATGTGCGGCCAAGGTCGTGTTCGACGCACTGGATGTAAGTGCCGATCTACCGATCGGTAAACCTGGAGATATCGTCGTCTAAGTCCCGCAACCCGGCGAGGTCGAGTTTACCTGCGAGATGCACATGTACCGCGGCACGTTGGTTGCGCGTCGTTGAAGTGAGACTGGCTGATGGTACGATAGGCACAGCTTTATTCTCGTTTTGGTGTTATCTAAATGGGGGGCGCCATGACCAAAATACGGATCGTCAGTTCCGCGGCAGTAGTAATCGTCAGCGCTATTTCATCAGTCGTTGCAGCGCAAGCATCGGAAGCGATAAATTTTTTGTTGACTCAACACGGTTTCGAGGTGGCCGGGCAGTCCTCGCGATATCACTATGAAGAACCAGGCCTGATGAAGCTTACGGGTGGCAGAGTGGGCGTCACTGGAGCCTATACGTTTCTAACCGGCGGGCAGTGGTATTCCAAAGTCGACGGGCGCTACTCCTACGGCGCGCTGCGGTACGAAGGCAGCGGCACTATGGAATCGGTACCCGATACGATAATCGAAGTACGTTTCGTCGAAGGCAGGGATTTTTTGCCGAGCCGGGGTATTTCTCTTTCTCCTTACGGCGGCATTGGTTATCGCTATCTCTACAACGATTTGAGAGGTTATAGTTCCACTGGCGCCGTGGGTTACCGGCGCTATTCGAATTACCTGTATATTCCAGTGGGTTTGAGCTCTCGCATCGGTGACAGCCGACAATTCGTAGTCAACCCGACCTTCGAATACGATTTTTTCCTTCGCGGAAAGCAGCTTACGAAGCTGTCGGACACTGGTCTCGGGTATTCCGATGCCACTAATACGCAGGATAGCGGATACGGTTATCGTCTTTCGCTAATGTTCGAGGTAGACCGCTTTGCGTTCGGTCCGTGGATGAATTATTGGAAAATTGAGGACTCCGATATCGTATTCATTGGTAAAAATTCTTACGGTTTGGAGCCAAAAAACTGGACACGAGAAGTAGGTGTGGAGTTCAAATACAAGTTTTGATGAGTTTTCTTCAAGAATCCAATCTTGATGAATTACACGCCCGCGCGCAGCGCGTGTTCCGCCGTGGCGGCGGCACGCGTCCCGAGGTGCTGCTGGTGGAGTTCCACGGCAAGCCGGCTGTACTTAAGGATTACGCGCGTTCCGATCCCTGGTTTCGCCGCTTGGTCGGACCGCTCTCGGCACGGCGCGAGGCGCAGGCGCTGCGCCAGCTCGAAGGCGTAGCCGGTGTGCCGCGATTGCTGGCCACATTCGGGAACGAGGCGCTGCTGCTCGAGTACATTCCCGGCGTGAGTGCGCGCGAACTCAAGCGCGGCGCCTTCAGGCCGGAGTTCTTCGAGCGCTTCTATCGTCTGATCGAGGACATTCACCGCAAAGGCGTGGCCCACTGCGACCTGCGCAGTACCGGCAATATCCTCCTGGGCCCTGACCATGCGCCTTATATCGTGGATTTCGTCGCCCACTTCAAACGCGGCCGGTGGTGGAATCCGCTCACGCGCTGGATGTACGGTAAATTTTGCGAGGCCGACCGCGTGGCGGTAGCGCGCCTGAAACGCAGCTTCGCGCCCGAACTGCTGACCGCCGACGAGAAAGCAGCACTTGCACGCGACCGCAAGACGCCGCTCGAACGCGGCGCGCGCATGGTCGGGAAGAGTATCCGACATATCAGCCGCTGGTTGCTCACACATCGGCGCTAATCATCGGGGCGGCTGAAAAGCCGCTGGAATTCCGGTAAATTGCCGGTTCGTCACGCGCTTTGCGTTGCCACGGAAGCACTATGCGAGATTACAAGATTGCCCCTTCGATTCTGTCAGCCGACTTTGCCCGCCTGGGCGAGGAGGTGACCAATGTGCTCGCTGCGGGCGCGGACATGATTCACGTGGATGTAATGGACAACCATTACGTGCCGAATCTCACGATCGGGCCACTGGTATGCGAGACGTTGCGCAAGCACGGCGTGAAGGCCGAACTCGACGTTCATCTTATGGTGAAACCGGTGGACCGCCTTATTGCCGATTTCGCCAAGGTCGGGGCGAGCTGGATCACCTTCCATCCCCAAGCAAGCGAACACGTGGATCGCTCGCTCGCGCTCATCCGCGACAGCGGTTGCAAGGCTGGACTCGTGTTCAATCCGGCGACGCCGCTCGACCATCTCCAGTACGTGATAGACAAGGTGGACATGGTGTTGCTCATGTCGGTGAATCCCGGTTTTGGCGGGCAAAGTTTTATTCCGTCGGCACTGGTGAAACTGCGCGAGGCGCGGCGGATGATCAATGAGTCCGGCCGCGCGATCCGTCTTGAGATTGACGGTGGCGTGAAGGTAGACAACATCCGCGCCATTGCCGAGGCCGGCGCCGATACCTTCGTTGCCGGTTCGGCCATCTTCGGCGCGCCAAAGAATAGCGATCCGAACCGTTACAACTCGATCGTTGCCGCCTTGCGGGCCGAACTCACGAAGGTAAAGGTATAAGAATATTTATCGTGAAGGTGCAAGGAAGCTGTAGAGAAAAACAAGACATGTCTTTGCGGGAATTTCTTTGCGCGCTTTGCGTCTTTGCGTAAGGAGCTCATATGAGTGACAACGAAACGCCAGACCATGGTTGGGTGGTTGTGCACGGCTCCGCAACTGGGTTTTCCCAGGAGATCGCGGCGGGTAGGCATCGCCTGCAAGGCGACGAGCCCATATCCGCCGGGGGCACCGATACCGGCCCTAATCCGTACGATTTTCTCCTGGTCGCTTTGGGCTCGTGCACGTCAATGACCATTGCCATGTATGCGCGACGCAAGCAGTGGCCGCTCGAAGCGGTCACGGTGCGCCTGCGGCACTCGAAGGTGTACGCTCAAGACTGCGCGGAATGCGAGACCAAGGAAGGGAAAATTGACCGAATCGAGCGCGACATAGAACTCGCGGGCGCGCTCGATGCCGAGCAGAAATCCAAGCTGCTCGAGATCGCAAACAAGTGTCCGGTCCACCGCACGCTCACGTCCGAGATAAATATCCGAACCCGGCTCGCCAATTGGAAACAGCAGTAAAGACGGATTGAGTTAACGCAGACCCAGAGAGCAACCCCACGTTTTTCGACGAATCATTTTATGAAAGACATCACACAGCTTGGCTCAGAAGAGCTTAAGGCATTTCGTAACCGGGTGCAGGAGCGCTACGACGCGTTCCGCAAGCAGGGCTTGGCACTCAACTTGACGCGCGGCAAGCCGTCTTCGGCGCAGCTCGAGCTGAGTGCGGGGTTATTGTCGCTTCCAGGAGCGGCGGATTACCTGGCGCAAGATGGAACCGACTGCCGCAATTACGGCGGACTCCAGGGGCTTGCCGAGGCGCGGGCGTTATTCGCTCCCATGATGGGAACGACACTGGAGCGCGTGGTTGTCGGAAACAATGCCAGCCTCGCCTTGATGCACGATGTCATTGTCTATTTCTTGTTAAAGGGGGCGTGCGATAGTCCAGCGCCCTGGTCGCGACAGGAACCGATTGCGTTCCTGTGTCCCGTCCCCGGATACGATCGGCACTTTTTAATCTGCCAGGAGTATGGAATCCGTATGGTGTCGGTAGCATTGAACGCGGACGGACCCGACATGGATCGTGTCGAGCGAATGGTGGCGGACGATCCGACGATAAAAGGCATGTGGTGCGTGCCGAAGTACAGTAATCCGACCGGTACGGTTTATTCGGATCGGGTGGTCGAGCGTTTGGCGCGCATGAAGACAGCGGCGCCGGATTTTCGGCTGTTCTGGGACAACGCCTACGCCGTGCATCACCTTACTGAAGAGCGGGTAGAGATCGCCAACATCCTCGAGCTGTGCGCCAAGCACGGACATCCGGACCGGCCGCTGGTGTTCAGCTCGACGTCGAAAATTACCTTGGCCGGCGCCGGCCTGGGGCTGTTTGCCGCGTCGCAGGCCAACGTGAAATGGTTGCTCGCCAGAATGACGCCGCGCACCATCGGTCCCGACAAGATCAATCAACTTCGTCACGTCCGCTTTTTACGCGATCAGGCCGGGCTAACGCGGTTGATGGATCGGCACCGTGAACTGATCGCACCCAAGTTCAGCAAGGTGTTGGATACATTCGCCGAGAATCTCGGTGAGTTAGCGGACGTGACCTGGACCAAACCCAAAGGCGGTTATTTTATTAGTTTGGATGTCCCGAAAGGTTGTGCTCGGCGTGTGGTGAGTCTGGCCAAGGACGCCGGCGTCGAGCTGACCCCCGCGGGAGCGCCGTACCCCTACGGCACCGACCCCGAGGATCGCACTATCCGAATTGCGCCGACGTTTCCCGATATCGCCGAGGTCGCGCAAGCGGCCGTCGGAGTGTCGTTGAGTGTATTGCTTGCCACGGCTGAAAAGTTGTTGCAAGGACGAAGCGGATTGCGCTGACCCAGGCAACTCAGCGCACCGGTTCATCCATGCTCGTAAGTCCTGTGGCCTTCCCGCTCGCGGTCAAGATGGTGCTGTTCGATCTCGACGGCACGCTCGTGGATAGCGTACCCGATCTCGCGGTTACCGCGAACCGCATGCTACGCGAACTGGGTCGAGAAGAGTGGGAGGTCGAGCATTACCGACACTGGGTCGGCAACGGCGTGGCGCGCTTCGTCAAGCGCACGCTGACGGGCGAGATGCAAT
>JBGPGJ010000099.1:0-6607 GCA_041483795.1 Sulfurifustaceae bacterium | reverse complement strand
GGCCTTAGGGTTGTTGCAGTTTTTTGAACCCCCGTATGGCGCATGGCGAGCATCGCAAGGCTTTGGGTAAGCGCCCGCAGGGGTGCGGACAGGAAGTCCGCACCTGACTCGCGCGAGAGGGATCTCGCGTCGAGGCAGCGCGGGTCCCAAAGCCGCGAAGCGCAGCAATGCTTGCGCCATCCGGGTGTCCTTCTTTCTTGGTGACTTCTTTCTTGGACAAGCATAGAAAGAAGTCACCTGCTGTGGGTCAGCCACCCACAAGTGAGATTAATACTCGACGATCGCGCGATAGCGCGATAGCGCGAACAAACGTCCGTTACGGAATGAAGTTCGTCTCCTCCGGCAACGGCGGCACGATCGGAACTTCGAAGAACGGACCGGCGCCGTCCGGATCGATGACCGTCGCACCATCGCTTGCGAAGAACGTCGCAATCTGCGCCTGCGCCTGCAAAGCGATGATGGGCGCAAGCCCGCCCGAGGCCACGTTCGTCAAGAACGTATGCGGGTTCTTCGGCGTGGCGGGATTGGCCGCGAACGCAAGATCGTTACGATAGAACGTCCAGCGATCGGCGAGATCGCCCGCGCGGATCATCGCGGTATTAGTGGGGTTCGGGACGGTTTGGTCGCCCTTGGCATTCTGGAAAATGAGCGTCTTCGCCGGTACTCCGGGCAACGGATTCTTGCGCAGATGCGGCGCGTAGGAAACCGGACTGCCGACTTGCCCGACCCACTCGGAGTTGTCCATGTAACTCTGGATATCCATGGCGCCCAACATATTGTCGGTTACTGGAAGTTGATCGCGCAGCGGGAAATTTTCGTTCACAAACGTCGGTGCCGGTGCGTTGACCAATCCGCGAGCCGCTGCCGCTTGTATGAACAACGGGCGGAAGACCGGGCTCAGACGAATGATTTCAATCGTCGGACCGCCGCCCACGTTCGGCACGCCGACACGCACGTCTGGTTCGATCGCCAGGAACATCGTTCCGTAGATGCCGCCGAAGGACTGGCCGAAGTAGGAGATGCGAGACTTATTGAAGTCGGCGACACCATCGCCGTCCAAGTCCAGACCGACTTGGATTTCGCGCACCAGCTGCATCAGGTCAACGGTGGTTTGACGCAAAGCGTCCGTGCTGCCGAGCAGACTGCGCGGCGCCGCGGCGCTGCTCCCTTCGGTCGTGTCGATCGTACCGTTACCGTTCTGATCGATGCCGCGTCCGCCGATCGGAATCACGACCGGAGCGCCGGTGGTGGTATTGACGGTCAAGGTTCCGAGCGGACCTTGGCCGTGGCCGACCACGTTGATGGCGATAATCGCGATGCCTTGATTTGCAAGCGACGCCGCGAGCACGAACGGCGCGGCGTCCTTGTTGCTGCCGAAACCGTGGCCGAAAATCGCGATCGGCCAGCCGTCCGCGGGCTTCGGACCGGCAGGAACGAACAGATCGAAATAAATATCCTTCATCGACTGCACCGCCGGACGACCGGTGCGGGTTCCGACGTTCGGAATGAATTCGCCGGGCGCAAGATAATTGGGCGACGAGAACTTGCCGAAAGCGATTTGGCCGACGGTCCCCGGAATGAGTTGCAGCCCAGCAACGGCGAGAAGCGTCGGGGCGCTGAACGTCGGCGCGGTGCCGGTTTGGCGCACGGAGAGAATGCTGGTCACGGCGCTCACCGGGAATACCGCGCGCACGGTGCCGCCGTTGCCGACATTAAACGTGGCCGACGCCGGGGCCGTCCTATCGATCTGCCGGCGGATCTTCTCCATGATCGCGGTGGTGCTGAGCGTCGTGAAGACGCTGGTGGCCACGATACGGTCGCTGCGCACATAATGCCGGCTGTGTTCAAGGGCTTCGTCGATCTCGTGCCGGAAGCCGCTGCGATCAGGACTGAAACCGTGATGAAACCGCTCGAAATCCGCTCCGTCGATCGGCTGGCCGTGTGTGTCGCGTATGCCGTCCGTCACAACGATCGCATAACGGGTATGTTGGTCGAGCAATTCATCCGACTCGACGTGCAAGGTGTCGGTCGCCGGATCCCAGACGATTTGATTGATGCCGACCTTCTTCCCGAACGACCCATGACCCAGCGTGCTGCCAAGGCTCACGAGGAACAAGGTGTCGCTGATGACCGTCGAGACATCGATCGCGCCGCTGAACGGGACGGAAATGCGCGGTTGCGGATTGAAACCGTCCAGCTCGTTCAACACGTCGATATCGGTGCACAACACCGGCACCGGAATCGTGGTCGCGCACGTCGCGGGCTTGGGCAAGTCGACGTGACGGATGGTGTTTTCGGTGAAGTCAAAATTCGTAAAGATATTGCTCGGGAAAATGGTCTTGCTCGGATCGTCCAGGTCGAAAAGTACGCTGACGTCCGACGCATACGAAACCAGAGGGCTTAACCAGAATACAGACAGCAAAGCGATAGCGACGTGACGGACACCGAGACGCATGACAGCCTCCTAGTTGGCGTTCATTAATCCGGGAATATTTCTCGGAAATTGTTCTTATTCTTGGACAACCACAGCGCAGAGGATGCTATGGATGAACCCGGGCAAAGTCAACGGATCGAACATCGCTTGACGCGGACCGGACAGTTATCTTGTAAGACTTAGCGTTTAACGAATCGCGGAATTAACGTCGCATCGACGCCGGTAGCGCGAAACTCGGCACCCGAATCCGGGGAATCGTGCGTTCGCCAACATATATTTTTCCTGCGGAAAACGAAAAGCCCCTCTCGGTCAACGACCTAGAGCGGCTTATTGATCCGGCAAATTAACCTAAGCGCCACGATTAAGGGGGCTCGCGCTTCCGGTCATGCTTTCAATTCAGGCGCGTACCGGCTGTTCCTGCAAGGCCTTGATCGATAGCCGGATACGGCCCTGCCTATCCACCTCGAGCACCTTCACGCGCACCGGGTCGCCTTCCTTCAGTTTATCGGCGACGTTCTCGACACGCTCGTGCGAGATCTGCGAGATGTGCACCAGGCCGTCCTTGCCGGGAAGGATGTTGACGAAGGCGCCGAAGTCCATGAGCTTCACTACCTTGCCCTCGTAGATCATTCCTTCGGCCACGTCGGCCGTGATCTGCTCGATGCGACGCTTGGCCTCTTGCGCGGCTGCGCCGTCGGCCGAGAAGATCTTGATCGTGCCGTCGTCCTCGATGTCAATTTCGGTCTTGGTCTCCTCGGACAGCGCCCGGATCACGGCGCCGCCCTTGCCGATGACCTCGCGGATCTTATCCGGATGAATCTTCATGGTAACGATGCGCGGCGCGTATTCCGAAAGCTCGGCGCGCGGCGCGCTGATCGTCTGATTCATGATCCCGAGTATGTGCAGGCGACCCTCTTTGGCCTGCTTGAGCGCCGCATCCATGATCTCGCGATTGATGCCCTCGATCTTGATGTCCATTTGCAGCGCGGTGATGCCCTTGTCCGTGCCCGCTACCTTGAAGTCCATATCGCCGAGGTGGTCCTCGTCGCCGAGAATGTCGGTGAGCACGGCGAAACGCTTGTCTTCCTTGATGAGTCCCATCGCCACACCGGCGACCGGCGCCTTGACCGGCACGCCCGCGTCCATGAGCGCGAGCGAGGTGCCGCAGACGGTCGCCATCGAACTCGAACCGTTCGACTCGGTAATCTCGGACACCACGCGGATCGCGTACGGATAGATTTTCATGTCCGGCAATATTGCCTGGATGGCACGGCGCGCGAGCCGGCCGTGGCCGATTTCGCGGCGCTTGGGGCTGCCCACACGGCCGGTCTCACCGACCGAGTACGGCGGAAAATTGTAATGCAGCATGAATGGATCTTTGCGTTCACCCTCAAGCGCGTCAATGATCTGCGCATCGCGTGCGGTTCCGAGCGTCGCCGTGATAATGCCCTGGGTCTCGCCGCGGGTGAACAGCGCGGAACCGTGTGCGCGCGGCAGCACACCGGTACGGATCACGATGGGACGCACCACGCGCGTGGTACGCCCGTCAATACGCGGTTGGCCCGACAAAATGCGGTCGCGCACCGTGCGATACTCGATGTCGCCGATGATCTTGAGCACCTTCTCGCTTGCATCGTCGGCAGAGCCCGCGGGGGCGAACTTGGCCACTGCCTGATCGCGGATCTTGCCCAAACCATCCTGGCGCGCGCCCTTTTCAGCGATCTGATAGGCGGTCGCGATGGCCGGACCGAATTCGGATTGGATGGAATTCTTGAGTGTGCCGTCTTCCGCCGGGGGCTGCCAGCTCCACTTTTGCGCGCCGGCCTCGCGCGCAAGTTCGTTGATAGCACGGATGACCGTTTGCATTTGTTCGTGACCGAACATCACGGCGCCGAGCATCGCCTCTTCGGACAACTCCTGCGCTTCGGATTCCACCATGAGCACCGCTTTCGCGGTGCCGGCAACGACGAGGTTAAGTTGCGAGGTTTCGAGCTCCTTGTTACCCGGATTAAGCGAGTACTGGCCATCGAGATAACCGACACGCGCCGCGCCGACGGGTCCGTTGAACGGCACGCCCGCGAGCACCAGCGCCGCGTTGGCGCCGATCATGGCGACGATATCCGGGTCTATATCCGGATCCACGGACATCACGGTAGCGATAATCTGGACTTCGTTGGTGAAACCTTCGGGGAACAGCGGACGGACGGGGCGATCGATGAGGCGGCAGGTAAGAATTTCCTTCTCGGAAGGACGGCCTTCGCGCCTGAAAAAGCCGCCGGGGATACGTCCGGCGGCATAGGTGCGTTCCTGGTAATCCACCGTGAGCGGAAAGAAATCCTGCCCCGGTTTCGCCTCCTTCGCGGCCACGACCGTGACCAGTACTACGGTATCGCCCATACTCGCCAGACAAGCGCCGCTCGCCTGACGCGCAATTTCTCCCGTCTCCAGCGTGACGGTGTGTTTTCCGTACTGGATCGTCTTCGTGATCTTGGCCAAAAGGTTTTCCTCGGTTACTTGCGTAGCCCCAGACGTTCGATTAACGCCCGGTAGCGCTCGCTGTCGCAATTCTTCAGGTATTCCAGAAGTTGACGGCGTTTGTTCACCATCTTAAGCAGGCCCATGCGCGAGTGATGGTCCTTGGGATGGCTCTGGAAATGCGCGGCGAGTTCGTCAATGTGCGCGGACAACAACGCCACCTGTACCTCGGGCGAACCGGTGTCGCCCTGGTGACGCTGGTGCTCTTGCACGACCTTCGACTTCTTTTCCACAGTAAACGTCATTTCCAACCTATTTTATTGAGGTGGTCTCGTAAGGGCGCGTATTCTACCTGCGGCAATCCCCTGTCTCAACCCGAAAACGCGCCAATTTTAAATTCCCTTGCCGGCGCCGAGCAACCGACGGGGCGCGACGCGGCCATCGTCCAGTACCTGCCCCAGCCCGAGAAAACGGCTCTCACCCTCGTACAGCCTGACCCACCCCGGCTGGCGCCCGTGCTGCAGCGATACCGACTGCCCCTGGCGCAGGTAATGCGCCGCCAAAGAGGTCAGATGCACTTCCGGCATTCCGCCGAGCACGGTATCGAGCGCCCGTAGTCGCTGGGCGCGCTCCTGGGGCGTGGCCATGGCCTCAAGCGTCGCCAGCGTTACCGCCTGATCCACGCGAAAAGCGCCGACGGCGAGCCGGCGCAGTTCCACCACGTGCGCCCCGCAGCCGAGCACCTCGCCGATGTCGTGCGCCAGCGTGCGGATGTAGGTCCCCTTTGAACAGCGAATATCGAAAGTCAGGCGGTCACCCTCAAACTCGAGCAATTTCAATTCATGCACCATGATCTCGCGTGGCTCGCGTTCGACTTCCTGACCGGCGCGAGCAAGCTTATACAGCGGCTGGCCGCCGTGCTTGATCGCCGAGTACATCGGCGGTACCTGGAAAATCATCCCGCTAAAGCGCGGCAGGACGCGCTCAATGTCGGCGCGCGTGACTTTCACGTCGCGCGTCTGCGTCACTTCGCCTTCGGAATCATGGGTCGTCGTGCTGACGCCGAGACGAAACACCGTCCAATAACGCTTATCTGATTCGAGCAGGAATTGGGCCAATCGGGTGGCATCGCCAAAACATAGCGGCAGCAACCCGGTCGCGATCGGATCGAGGCTACCCGTATGCCCGCCCTTGCAAGCATTGAGCAGGCGCTTGGCCGCTTGCAGCGCCCCGTTCGAGGTCAAGCCCACGGGCTTGTCGAGCAGAAGTACGCCGTGCACATCGAGACAGTTTCGGTTTCGTTTCACCCAATGACTCTCTCAATAATCTCCGTCGCCGCGAAGGTGAAAATAGCTTACATGCCATCCTGGCGTCGCACTAGAGACCTCGATAGACCACGGTCCGCACTTCTCGCTGCGCGGTCCTGCTTCGCTCGAAGTCCGGCCCGACCTTCCCTGGTCGGGCGTTCGCTGCTGTCGCAGCTCACCCTTGTGCGGGCGCTCGCCGGGGCAAAGACACGTTAAGTGTCTTTGCCTGTTTCCGGCTCGCCTTTGCGTTGGAAATTCATATCAAGATTTGTCCTTCGAACGGTCTTCCGCGATGGCGCGCTCGATTAAACTGGATACACGCGCGCCGCGCTCAACCGATGCGTCGTAATAAAACCGCAACTGCGGAATCGCGCGCAGTACCACCCTGTTG
>JBGPGJ010000098.1:0-6631 GCA_041483795.1 Sulfurifustaceae bacterium | reverse complement strand
CGTGCAACGGGCGCATTTTTCCATCTGCGCCCGGCATCGCGAATCCTTCGTTTCCGTGACAGGCCAGGCACATGGCGTTTTGCGGCCTCTCGGCGACTTGCGCGGCTCCCTCACCGCTGGCGGCATGCGCCTCCCAAATTCCCGGAGCACCAGCCAAACAAATCATGCTCGCCATTACCCACTTGGCAAGTTTCAGAATACGCATGGTCTACGATTTCCTTGATTGCCGAACGGCATCCTTGTCCTGTCTTGAATACGATGACCTCATAATTTTATCCGACGCTTATTCGAGCTTGGTGGCTTCGATGGCAGCCTTGGCACCGATCCCGAGCGTCTTGACGAACGAGACGTGGTGACCGCGAGTGGTGATGTTGTCGTCATGCACGGCGAAGCCGATGTTGTAGACGCCGCCTTCCTTCAGAGCTTTGTCGTCGTCGTTGGCGAGACCCAGCGGACGGATGAGCACGACCGTCCACACGCCGTCTTTCCAGCTGGCGATGGCGTTATTGTCGGCGGCCGAGCCCTTGGCGTCCTCGCGGCTGAGGATGTAGTCGGGGACCATGTCGCCTTCCTTCCAACCCGCGTTGGGGTCAAACGGCACGGCGTTCTGCTCGCGGATCAGGAAATGATCGCCCTTGCGCAGTTGCTCGGCGGTGATCGACTTGTAACCCGCTTTCTTTTCATCCCACATGAATTTCGGCGCATGCGTTTGCGCGTCGGCATTGCTGCCGAACATGTCCTTGCCGCTGTCGCCAAGGCGCCACTCGAGCACATAGCCGTCGTCGGCCATGCCGACCGCATGCGAACGGTGGGCGCGCCACTGGATCAGGTCAACGAAGCCGCCGGCAGCCTTGACCTTGGCGATCTCCTCGACCGACTTGCCGGTCTTCCAGTCCGACGGGTTGTCGCGTGACGCGGGCAGGTATTTGCGCACATCGCTCTTCTTGATCGCCGTCAGCAGCGTGTTGGCGCCCACTTCTTCCTTGGTGAATTGTTTCGGCATGTCGCGCTGACCGTCATGGCAGGTCAGCCAGCAACCCTGCTGGGCGAACCCCGGCACCTTGCCGTCATCAATCATGATCGTCATGCGATCTTCGTAGATGCCGGGCTGCTTGCCCTCCTGCACCACCTTGTCGAGCTTCGGATAGCCGTAGACCTTCCATTCCTTGCCGTCGAAGCGCAGGTACTGGTGCTCGGAACCCGGGAATGGGTTCAGGGTTTTCCACTGGAAGCGGAAGAAGGCGTTCTGGGCGTCATACGCCACCTGGACCTTGAGATCAATCGAGCCGTTCTTGCTCTTGACTGGCATCGGCTCAAGCGGACCACCCTTGACCAGTTTGTCGCCCATGACCTTTTCCTTCCCCGCATGGCACGTGATGCAGGCTTCGTTCGTTTTTACCACGGCGGCTCCCGGATGAGTGCCGCCGCGCACCCACTCGTACGACGACTGGCCGGGATAGAACAGCGTCACCGTGCTGGCGGGAACTTTCGCCCAGTCAATCGTGGCCGGATTCGCGGCCATGGCGGGCCCGGCAGCAAGCGCGGTGAAGCCAAATAGCAATGCGGTCTTTCTCATGAGCATCTCCTTGTTTATCGTCTCGAATCGGTATCGCGGCTCCCTTGTTCGATAGCGCGATTACGCAACCTGCAATTTAAGTGGATTGTATAGACCGCGGGAGACGGCGGTTTGATCCAAATCAACCGCCAACGCCACAACCCCAGCCTACCGACCTGCAGGGGATGCGCGCGGCGGCCCTCGACCTCGATCAATCTTGCCGCAGCCAACTCGTGCAGGATGCGCGAGAAGTACTCGTGCGCGAAGTTGAGCCGCGATGCGATGATCCCTTCTTCGCCGGCAGGGTGACGCGCAGCGTGCCGTTGTACTTGAATGCCGGTTGCTGACTGAGCAGAAAACGACGACGCGCTCGGTCCCCGAACGCAGCGTGTAGTTTTCGAGTTCCTGCGTGCGCCGGTGCAGCCGGTAGCTTAAATGCGCAATCGCGCGCGGCGAGAAGCATGGATCGCATCTGACCCTAACATCGAAACCGATTTGCCCGCACCATCTTCCTCAAGTGTGGCGCCCGTTCGGCAACCACGGCGGAAGCAGGCGCGCGAGCACCCAGAGAAAGACAAACGGCGCGGCGAAAATGCCCGCCGCCGCCACTAGGCCCTCGCGGCCCCAGATCGGCGGGTGATAGATCACCAAGCCTCTCATGGTCTTGGACAGTTCCTGACCACCGATGACGACATTCCAGCGCATGGCCAGCACCGCGAACAGGATTAGCACGGCTGAAACGGTAAGCCCAATCACGAGAGATCTTCCCTGCGTCTTGCGCGCAATCATGTACGTCAGGATAGCGAACGGCACCACGGAACCCAGGCCAACCTGAACGATCCAGATGCTGAACCACAGCGGCCCCTCGACGAGTTCCATTACGGTATCGATGCCTTCGCGGCCTTTATAGATCAGGCTGGCGAACTCCAGGAACTCAAGCACCACGGCGAACATGAGAAAGCCCCACAGCATATACGCGAGCCCCTTCATGCAGTTTCCATCAATGGACGTTTTGCGGAATTTCGATACCGCCACATAGAGAACAATTAGAATGGAAATTCCGGAAATGATGGCCGAGGCCAGAAAGATGGCGGGCATCAGGTCCGAACCCCACCACTCGCGCGACTTCAACGAACCGAAGACAAACCCGACGTATCCATGCAGGCCATGCGCGGCGGGGATGCCGATGATCGCCAGCGCCTTGAGCCACTTGCGATCGTAGGCCAGCGCATTCTCCGACACATCGTACGATCCCAGCGCCAACGCGCGGTAGAAAATTTGCCGCAGCCCCCTGGCGCCTTGGGCCATGACCACGATGTCCTGGCGGAACGCGAACCAGATCTCCAGCGTCAGGATGAACACGTAGAAGCTGGCGAAAATGCCGAAGGCCGCGAACGCCGAGGTGAAATGCGGGGTCAAGAGCGCGTTTAAGGCGCGCTCCGGATGCCCGAGGTGGGACAGCAGCGCGACCGGAACAAAGATCATGAAAGACAGCGCCGCGAGCAACGCGAACCTAGCCACCGGTTTAAATCTCGGCACCCCGAACACGTGGTAAAACGTGGAGACGGTGAAGGAGCCGGCGACCAGGCCGGTGAGATACGGATAGATAACGATCAGCACTCCCCAGGGAACAATCGTCTCGTTCGGATAGACGTAGCCGATGGCGGGAGCGGCGTGAAATAAGGAATTCATCACACCACCTCCTTATCAATGCCAACGTAATAAACGCTCGGCCGCGTACCCATCTCGGGCTTGAGCACCTGCACCCGGTTGTCGTGAATGAACTTGCTGATCGGGCTCAGCGGGTCATTACGATCGCCGAAGATGCGCGCACCGGTGGGACATACTTCCACGCACGCGGGCCGCAGCCCCCGGGTGATGCGGTGGTAACACCAAGTGCACTTGTCCGTGACGCCGTAGGCGTGGTTGAACATCCGCACGCCGTACGGGCAGGCCTGGACGCAGTACTGGCAACCGATGCAGTAGTTGTGATCTATCAATACCACGCCGTCCGGGGTGCGGAAGGTGGCGCCCACCGGGCAGACCTGCACGCACGGCGGCCGTTCGCATTGGTTGCAGAGCTTCGGCACAAAGAAGGCCTTTTCCACCTTGGCGTCTTGGTAACGGTTATCGAAGCGATACTCTTTTTCCGAACCCGAGGCGGCGACGTTCTGCGGATCGTATTGGCTGTCAACCCGCACCTTGTTCTCGCCCTCGAGATGGACGTAGCGCTCCACCCAGGTGCGGAAGTGGTGGGCGTCACGGGAGACCCCGTTTTCGATCTTGCAGGCCTCGACACAGCGCAGGCAGCCGATGCAACGCGTCGCATCCACGCCGAAGCCCCACTGGTGCTTGGTCCAGTCGTAACTGGGGGCGGGGGACAGCTGCCGCGCCGCCGCCGTGCCCCGCCGGCTCAGGAGGCCGGTAGACGAGATCACCATGCCCACATAAGCAAACGTGCTGGCAATCAAGCGCATGAAACGGCGCCGGCTTGTGTTAGGTTTGTTCACGTTCTTCTCCATGGTGCGTTTGCCTGTGCGCTCTCGCGCTACGCATTTCACTACTTGCAGCTTGCGCCCGTGTAATGGGCGGCCAACTGCGCGATATCCGCGTCACTTAAATTCTTCGCCAGTCCGACCATCATGGCGTCCTTGCGGGCACCGGCCCGATAGGCCTTGAGCGCGCTGACGAGATAATCTTCCTGTTGCCCGGCGAGATTGGGCCAGGCCGGATTGCGGCTGATACCGCCGGCACCGTGACAGCTCGCGCAAACCGAGGCTTTCGCCTTGCCTGCGACCGCCTCCGACGCGGGACGGGCCGAAACCGCGGTTTGGCAACTCAAGCGCGCGTAAAAGGCGGCGAGATCGTTAGCATCCGCCTCGCTCAAACCCTTGGCCTGTTCGGCCATCAAGGGGTCGCGTCGCGCACCGGTCCTATAGGCCGTCAACACACTGACGAGATAGACCGGTTGCTGTCCGGCGAGGCTCGGCCACGCGCGATTGCCGCTCACGCCCTCGGCGCCATGGCACGCGGCGCAACGCGCGGCTTTCTTCCTGCCCGCCGCCACGTCGCCTGCGGTCGCCGTCTTCGAAACGGCGGCGACCATGATCTTGGGGGAATGCGGGTTATGACAAATGGTGCATGGCTGCGTTCCGGCGTGTTGGCTTACTTCGATTTGTCGCTGCACCGCGGGCCGTCCCGGCATTTTCTCGTGGCACAGGGTACAGAGCTTCACCGTGTCGGAAGGAATAGACAGCTCGAACTGGTTATAGCGCGCACTCGCGATAAGACTGTGCGTGCGCGCATCGGAAGGAGCGGGCGGTTTAACGTCAGGATGTTTTCCGGCCGCGCCGTGGCAAGTCTCGCAGGTGACCGCCTTGTGGATGCCCGCGGACCATTGGGTAAAGCGCTCGCGGTGACACGTCTGGCAATCGGCCGCGCCCTGGTAGATAGGCGCAGCCGCCGCGATCTCGGCCACCGAGTCGGCCCGATAGTGACCGTAGACGCCGAAGGACTTGTCGGTGAAGTAGAACTTGGCGCCGATCGCCACGAGGCCAAAGATCCCAATCAGGAGGAGCAAACGGACGATATGTTTAGGCATAGATTCGCGACTGTCCGAGCCGCATGTCCACAAGTTTTTCTATATCTCGTTGAGATAAAGGATAGCGAATAAAGGACAGCGCACATTGACCAAAATCAATATGTGTCATTTCTCGAGCGGTGAATATCTCACCCTAAGAGCCGGTGACGAGATGCCCGCATGCGAGGTCAACTTTCGCTTCGCAGACCTGGACCGACTGTGACATTTTCTGCCGCCGACGTGCTGCGATATGTTTACCTGACTACAACACTCTGTCTTTCAGTGGTCGGCCTCCTCTCCCGTACGTCGCCAGTGCGTCCTGTTGGCGCGTTAGCAACGTTAAAAAGGCCGCGCCTAACGGCAATCATTGATCTAACGCAAATAGCCTTGAGATAATCGGGCGACAATGTTCGCTCCGGAACGGAAGGGTTGTGATGTCAAGCGCATTTAGCGGCCATTCATGCCAGTGCCAGATAGGACAATGTCTTCTGTGTGAAGCGAAGCTTTACCGCGGGCTAACGCCGGAACAGGTTTGCGGTATTCGCGGCCTTCTGGTCCAAGATGAATACAAGCCGCATGAAGTACTGTTTCGTGAGGGCGAACCAAGCACGCATCTATATGTACTGCGCCAAGGCCTGCTCAAGTTAACGTCCCTGGGCATGAACGGTCGCGAGCAGATCATCGGTCTCGCGGCGCCAGGACGGTTGCTCGGGTTTCAATCCTTGCATAGCAAGTCCTATTGCTTCACCGCCGAAACCCTGTCGCCGGTATGGGTATGCAAACTCCGGCGTAACGACATGGTGCAGGTGCTCGAACAAAATCCGGCGGTATCCCTGCAGATAATAGACATGCTCAACCGGGAACTCAGCGAGGCACAGGCATTGATCCGCGTGCTTGGCCAGAAAACCGCCGAGGAGCGTGTTGCCTGGTTTCTGCTTACGTTGACCAACGCCGACACCGAGCCTTTCGAAATTAACCCTGTGTGGCTGTCGCGCCGGGAGATCGCGGAACTGCTGGGGCTGACGATCGAAACGGTGAGCCGCCTGATATCCGAGTTTCGCCGCGCGGGCCTGATTGACACGCCGCGCGGTGGTGTGCGTATCCTGAATCTCCCGCGTTTGCAAGCGCGCGCGAACTTGTCGGGTGGTACCGACGCCGCCTTTCCCCACGGGCTGACGGCCAGTTAAATCTCGTGCCTCTCGGTACTGAGAGCTGTACCGCTAACTAGCGGATAGTCTGATTTAATGTTTATTCACCGCAAAATCGCGAAGGGTGCCTGCCATCCTTGGCGTGACATCGGTGGCTGCGGATACCACGGCCGGTACTTCTCGCTGCGCTTCCCTGCTTCGCTCGAAGTCCAGCCCGGCCATCCATGGCCGGGCGTTCGCCGCTTCGCGGCTCACCCATGTACCGGCGCTCAGCGGCGCGGGTGAGGCGGGGTGGTCGCCGATATCCAGCGGGCATCGGCGCCGCCGAACGGGTGCAACGGGTTTTGT
>JBGPGJ010000097.1:0-6737 GCA_041483795.1 Sulfurifustaceae bacterium | reverse complement strand
TGCTCGTCGAGGATGCGGTACCAGCGCTCGGCGTCGAACTCGGCCTCGTCCACGATACTGGTCACGCCGTGCACGAGCGGCGCGATGATGCCGTACGACGTGCCGGTGACCCAGCCCGGATCGGCGGTGCACCAGAAGACATCGTCCGGATGCAGGTCGAGCGCGTACTTGCCGGTGATGTAGTGCATGTAAACGGCACCGTGCACGTGGATTGCGCCTTTGGGTGTGCCGGTGGTGCCGCTGGTGAAGTGCAGCAGGGCGAGATCGTCCTCGGTAGTCGGCTCGATATCGAAGATATCCGCGCCGCTATCCATCACGCGCGAGAACGCGAGCGTATTCGGTGGAACCTCACCGGTCTCGCTCACGATTAATACGTGCTTTAACTGCGGCAGCTCAGCGCGAATCGACGCCACCTTGCGCTGGTAGAGCGATTCGGTCGTGATCAACACTTGCGCCTCGCCGATGCCGAGACGGGTCTTGACCGGCTCCGGGCCGAAGGCGGAAAAGAGCGGAGAGAGTACGCTGCCGTTCTTCAGCGTGCCGAGCGCGGCGATGTAAAGCTCCGGGACGCGACCGCAAAGCAGAAACACGCGACCGCCCTTGCCGATGCCCAGGCCGCGCAGCGCGCTCGCGAAGCAGTTGCTCAGACGTGCGAGCGAGGCGTAGGTGAATTCGCGTTGTTCGCCATCGCGTCCGAGCCAGCGGATCGCGACACGGTCCGCGCGCGGTCCCGCCGCGTGACGGTCGACCGCTGCCCACGCGATGTTCATGCCGCCACCGGGCAGCCCAGTCAGTTCGCGCCGCACTTGCTCCCAGGAAAACCGCGCGCGCTCGGCCTCGTAGTCGCTGAGGTTGGGTCGCACCCTCAGATCGGCGACGCTTTTGCGAATCAGTAAGGGCCGGCTCATCTCTCTCTCAACCGGGACGGCTGCCCCATCCATCCGACGCGCGCGACGGTCTTAGCGACAGACCAGCACGGGGATTTTTGAATGTGTCAGTACCTTCTCGGTCTCGCTCCCGAGCAGCTTGGCGGCGACGCCGCGGCGACCGTGGGAGGCCATGAAGATGAGGTCGCAGCCCATTCTCGTCGCCGTATCGATGATGGCCTGGTATGGCGAATCGCTGGTTTCCGATTGGGATGCGCAGCCGACGCCCGCGGTCCGGGCAGTTTCCTCGGCGCCCCCTCAGGATCTGCCGTGCCTGACTTTCGGTCATCTCCGCGAACCGCGCAGGCGATATCGACTCCATCAAGCCGCCGCTGCTGTAAGGTGCTATCGGGAAATCCGGCTTGGCGTGGAAGAAGGTGATCTTCGCGCCGATGGCCCGTGCGAAATCGACTGCCTTACGTACTGCATCCGTCGCTAACGTCGAACCGTCGGTCGGAACGAGGATATGTTTGTACATAGACATCTCCTTATCGTGCACGGCATCAAGCTTCAGTGAGCCTCAAGGCTGCTGGGCATGGCAGGCCGGGTCTTCGCTTCCCTGGATTGTTCGCGTGAGATCAACTTGACCATGGCGCCGATTTCCTCTGCGAGGATCTGCAGCAGATCGTCTAGCGTCACAATGCCGGCGAGCGCGCCGTAGTTGTCCACCACCGGAACTCTTCGGATACCGTGCCGTTGCATCAGCTCGAGTACGTCGAGCGTTTCGTCGGACTCCCTGACCGTGATCAGTTCTCTGCTCTCGATGTCGCCAATTTTCAGGCTTTCCAGTGGAGCGTCCAGGGCCACGACTTCGACCACGATATCGCGATCGGTCACCACGCCCGTTGGAACGCGTTTGCCGTTGCGCTCCTCGACCACCACCAGATCGCCCACGTGATTCTGGCGCATGAGGCGCGCGGCCTCAACGATGCCGATACCCGTTGTGCAAATGACGACGTTGCGCGTACAAACTTCGCCAATATACATGGTATTCCTCCTTGCCTCGCCGCGAGCGATATTCGGATCAACCCTTCGTTTGCTTCAATCCAATCCCCTTGAGTCGTTCTTGCTCTGTTACAACGCAAACAATGGAAGAACCACGACAAAATTCCCTTGACCTGCGTCAAATCACCATGCGATCAAAGTGGTAGCGTAGAGTCGCTCGTCGAGTGGACTTGTGGCCTTGGAGAACAGCCGCGCATGTGGACACAACCGACGTTGCAGCTCGATCGCCACGAGGCAATCGAGCTTGAGGCCAAGGTGGCGCGCCTCAGGCAGCCGCGCACGTATCCCGAGAATCCACGCGAGGTAAGCACCATCGAAACCCATATGTCATGGGTGTTCCTGACCGATGCCCATGCGTACAAGCTCAAGAAACCGGTGTGCTGCGATTATCTCGATTTCAGCACGCTTGCGGCGCGCGAGCGCAACTGCCGCGAGGAACCGCGACTGAACCAGCGCCTGGCACCAGGAGTGTACTTGGCCGTGATGCCGCTCGTTGCGGATGTGTCCGGCGCCGTGCGCATCGCAGGGCAGGGCACGGTCATCGAGTGGCTGGTGAAGATGCGGCGTTTTCCTTCGGGACGAATGCTGCCTCATCTCATCGGGACACACGCATTGCAAGAGGAGGATAACGCGCCGCAACGACTGCGTGACTTCTACATGGCGCATCGAGCGCGCGGCGTGGGACAAGTGGCTGCGCGCCGCGTCGAAATATCTTCACCTGGCGCGGAACTACTGTCAGTCGCTCTAGACTTCCAGCAACTCCACGATTGACCCGTTGTCGTGAATATACCGAATCGCCTCGGCGAAGAGCGGCGCGACCGATACGATCGTAAGCTTGTTTTGCACCAGCTCGGGCGCAAGCCGGAACGCGGGCACAGTATCCGTCACGACCAATTTCTCGATATCGTCGCTCGCGACGATGCGCGCGGCATCGCCAACGAACAAGCCGTGGGTCGCCGCGGCGAATACGCGCCGGGCGCCGCCGGCCCGGCATGCCCGCGCCGTGTGCGCGAGCGTGCCGCCGGTGCTGACGATGTCGTCAATGACGATGACGGTAGCGCCCCTCACATCGCCGATCAAACGTCCCGCTCGAAGCACGCCTTGGCCACGCGCCTTTTCGGCGATGGCCATGGGCAATTCGCGTCGCCACAGGTGACCGAGAGCACGTCGCAGTCGTTCGGCGCGCTTGACCCCGCCGGCATCCGGCGAGACCACGATCACGTTTGCCTCATCTCGCAGTAAGTCGGCGAAGTGGCGCGCGAACAGCGCGGTCGTGTCGAGATGATCGGTATGGCAGCGAAAGGCGTTCTGGAACGCGGCCAGGTTGTGCACCTCCAGCGTGACCACCCGGTCCACATCCACGGCCTCGAACAGCGCGGCGACATAGCGCGTCGTGACCGGATCGCGCGTTTGGGTCTTGGCATCTCTGCGCGCGTATCCGAGGTAGGGCACGAGGGCGGTAACTCTGGCGGCGGAAGCGTCGCGCAGGGCCCCGAGAAAAAACAAGAACCGACAGAGCTTGTCGTTAACGCTTTGGCGTTCGTCGGCGTAGAGCGACTGAATCGCGAAGACGTCGCGTCCGCGCACGTTGGCCAACGGTCGGATCTTGTGCTCGCCGTCCTCGAAATCTCGTTCTTCGTGCGGACTCGGGACCACGCCGAGTCGCTCAGCCACGCGCGCGGCAAACTCCTGAGTCGCATGCGGGGCAAACAGCATCAAGCCGTTGCGTTCCATACGTGCCTCCTTAGATGTCCACCACACATGGCGCCACCCAGGTGCCGTTTTCGTTCGCGACGCGCAACGCCGTATACGTGGCGCCTTTCACCTCGGCCGCGGGTTGGTGGCGCTCGGCAAAGACCGGTTCGTCCCAGGCGCGTGCCGCGAGATGGCGATCGGTCAGGTGCACCTCGAAGTACGAGAACAGCGGATTGCGTGTCGCCATTTCGTAAACCAGGGCGTTGGGCCAGTCCACCAATAACAATTCATGCATCCGCGTGTGCTCTTTAGGCCGATAAGACACCGGGGCACCGTGCGACATCGTTTTGCACCATGTTCTCGATCGGCCACACCATACTTCATATCGCCGACGCCCGATTTGACAGGCGTCAAAGATGCCGGTTTGCGGCTGGCGGAGAATGCGACCAGAAACCAATCACCGCCGTCGATGACAAGGAAGGCACGGTCGAGATCCGGCTTTTCGACGGGACGTGGAAGAACTCGATCTTGACGATGGGTACGCGCTCGATGTCGAACCGATCGCGGCCCCGGAAGACTGGACCGGTCCGGTGGATACGGTCAAGCGCGATGAACTCGGCTACTCGGAAACGGACATGACCCAGGAGGATTGGGAAGCGCTACTGCGGGAAGCGGGTGTACCCGAAGAAGCGGTCGAGGCAGTAGAGGAGGAGCGATGTTTGAGTGCCACAGGATTTGAATAGAGGAGTGCGCGTATGAAGCTGCCATTGCAGATCGTGCTTCGTAACATGGCGCCATCCGAGGCGGTGGAAGCCAACGTCCGGGAGCATGTGGACCGGCTCGAGAAGTATTACGACAAGATCATGAGTTGCCGCGTCATGGTCGAGGAACATCACCGGCATCACCATCGGGGAAATTTGTTTCACGTGCGCGTGGACGTAAAGGTGCCGGGCCGCGAGCTAGTCGTGAGCCGCGAGCCCGGCGAGCATCACGCGCATGAGGATGTTTATGTCGCGATTCGCGACGCCTTCGACTCGGCCCGCCGCCAGCTCGAAGACTACGTCCGGCTTCGCCGCGGGAATGTGAAATTACATGAAGCACAGCCGCACGGACGTGTCGCCGAACTCCATCCGAACGAAGGCTACGGCAAAATCGAAACTGCCGATGGCCGGTTGGTGTACTTTCACAAGCACAGCGTCGTGGATGAGGAATTCGCCAAAATCGAAATCGGCACGGAGGTGCGCTTCGCCGAAGAGCCGGGCGAGCGCGGTCCGCAGGCGACGACCGTGCACGTTGTCGGCAAGCACCACGTGGTCGGGTAGATGTCGCACCGTGGTCACGCGCGACCGAACCGGAGGCTGACGATGCCGAGGCGCGGCGCGCTGGGGCTCGCGGGCCGCGGCGTTCGTGAGTCTTTCATCGCTGGTGAGGGGCGCTTTCGCAATTGAAATGCAAACGACCGACACGATCTCTTTACCGGCGTCACGACGGGACAGCGATTTCTCCCTGGAGCGCGCGTTGCACATGCGCCGTTCCGTGCGCGAGTTTCGCCAGGCGGCGTTAACGCAAGAGGAAGTTTCGCAGCTCTTGTGGGCAGCGCAGGGCATTACCGGCGGCGATGGGTTACGCACTGCGCCTTCGGGCGGTGCGCTTTATCCGCTTGAGCTTTATCTCGTCGCGGCGGATGTCGGCGGTCTGATTCCCGGTATATATAGATACGTTTCCGATGGGCACGGGCTCAAGCTGCTATTGCGAGGCGATCGGCGCCGCGAAATGGCCCAGGCTGCGCTCGGCCAGGATTGCGTGGCACGAGCTCCCGTAATTCTGGTGTTCGCCGCCGTGCCGGAGCGCACGACCGGAAAGTACGGCACGCGGGGCTTGCGCTATATCCACATGGAGATCGGCCATGCGGCGCAGAACGTTTTCCTGCAGGCGACGGCGCTCGGTCTCGGCATGGTTGTGGTGGGGGCGTTCGACGATGAAACATTGCGCCGCAGACTGGGCCTGCCGGAAAGAGAGACGCCGCTATACCTGCTGCCGGTCGGACGGCCTTGAATAAGGAACCGGGCGTCCGATTCTCCGGGAACTTGGGTTACTAGAACGGTAGCCGCTAACGGCCCATGCTCGAGTCGAACTCATTGGGAGCAGCAGGCGGAGATTCGAAATGTCGAGCGCCGCTTCGATAAGCTTGTTCCTGTGCGGCGACGTAATGACCGGCCGCGGTATCGATCAGGTGCTGCCGCATCCAAACGAGCCGGATCTTCATGAGCCGTACGTCGAATCGGCCCTGCAATATGTCGATCTGGCGCAGGCGGCTCACGGACCGTTCCCGTGTCGGGTCGATTTTGCCTACGCGTGGGGCGATGCGATCGCGGAATTCGAGCGGTTCGCGCCCGATGCGCGCATCGTCAACCTGGAAACGGCGGTCACCCGCAGCGACGCGTATTGGCGCGGCAAGCGCATCCATTACCGCATGCATCCGCTGAATGCGCCGTGTCTTCAGGTCGCCAAGCTCGATTGCTGCATGCTGGCGAACAACCACGTGCTCGATTGGGGCCAGACGGGACTCGAAGAGACGCTCGCGACGCTCAAGCGGATGAAAATCGCCGTGGCCGGCGCCGGGCGTAACCGGATCGAGGCCGAAGCGTCTGCAATCGTCGAGTTACCCGGCGGGAGCAGGGCGCTGATCTTCGGATTCGGAGATACGTCCAGCGGCATACCCGGTGACTGGGTCGCGACCGAAGATCGTGCCGGGGTGAATCTTCTTGCCGACCTGTCGAACCGGACGGTGCAACGCATCGCGACGCAAGTGCGTGCGGCCAAGCGCGCGAGCGACATTGTGGTAGCCTCGATTCACTGGGGTGAGAACTGGGGTTACGCGATCCCGCGCGAGCATTTGAAATTTGCGCGCGCCCTGATCGACGATGCCGCAGTCGATGTCATTCATGGACACTCGTCGCATCACGTGAAGGCGATCGAAGTCTATCGAGGCAAATTGATCCTGTACGGTTGCGGCGACCTTCTCACCGATTACGAGGGTATCTCGGGTTACGAAGAATTTCGTGGCGAGCTGGGGCTGATGTACTTTGCGACGCTCGATCCCGCCGATGG
>JBGPGJ010000096.1:0-6856 GCA_041483795.1 Sulfurifustaceae bacterium | reverse complement strand
CACGCAAACCACGGTTGCGGCAACCAGGGCCGCCGCGCCTATACGTTTCGACGAACACGACCTGCTCAAACAAGTCTCCGCGCCGCGCTTTCCGGCCACGTACCCTGACCGCGCCACGCTCGAGGACGAGGTCATGGAAATTCGGGAGGCGCACGCCGAGACTCGGGTCATGATGCGGACCGTCATGGAGGACGTGCGGCTCGGCAAAAGCATGGACGGCGTCGGCGCGAAAAAACTCGTCGGTCGGATGGCGGAGAGCATACTGCGCAACCCCGACGCGCTCACCTGCTTCATCCAGTTAAAGAAGAAAGACGAGTACACCGCCATGCACAGTCTGCGCGTGTGCATTCTGGCGCTCGCCTTCGGCCGCCATCTCGGTTTGCCGACAGAGGAACTTCAAGTCCTCGGCATCGGTGCGATGCTGCACGACATCGGCAAGATGAAAGTACCCAACGACATCCTGAACAAGCCCGGCGAGTTTACCGAGGTCGAGTACGACATCATGAAATCGCACGTGCCGCGCGGCGTGGAGATTCTGGAGCGGACCGCCGGCATTTCACAGGCCGCGATTCAAGTAGCGCGTTGCCATCACGAACGTTACAGCGGCGGCGGTTACATTAACGGCTTCAAGGGCGAACAGATCGGGCTGTTTGGCATGATCGGCGGGATCGTGGACTGCTATGACGCCATTACTTCCGATCGCGCCTATCACGCCGGCCTGTCGTCGCACACCACGCTCAAGCAAATGTACGAGTGGCGCGGGCGCGACTTCCACGCCGGACTCGTTGAGCAGTTTATCCAGTGCGTGGGTATCTATCCCATTGGAAGCGTGGTCGCACTGAACACGGGGGATGTGGGGGTGGTCGTCACGATGAACCGCATGCGCCGCCTTAAGCCGCGCGTGGCGCTGGTGCGCAAATCCGACGGTACCACCTACGGCGCCGCGACCATTGTGGACCTTATGTCCTGCACTACTCGCGAGGGCCGGCCGTGCGAGATCGAGCGCGTGCTGGAACCGAGCGTCTACGGCATCAACCCTGTGGACTACCTGCCGATACCGGCTGTGTTGTAAGCGTTGCTGCGCGGTCCACGCGCGGAGCAACAATCAGATCGTAATAATTTCGGCCGCCTCTTGTTCGAAGGGTTCGGTCGTTGCCGCCGTCCAGCCGTCGAGCATGAACTGCACCGCGAGCGCGGCCAGCACGATCCCGAGTACACGACTGACCACGTTGGCGCCGGTTTCACCCATGAAGGCCATGATCCGCGCGGATAGCAATAACGCACCAAACGTCAACAGCAACACCACCGCCAGCACCGCCAACACCGTACCGAGCACCAGCGGTTCCCCACCTTGCTCGCCCACCATGAGCAACACCGTCGTGAGCGCGCCCGGACCGGCAATCAACGGCACCGCCAGCGGGAACACCGAGATGTCCTTCTTGTGCTCGGCTTCTTTTTGCTCCGTGACGGTCGTCGACCGTAAGCCGGAGTGACGCGCGAATACCATGTCCACCGCCAGCAGGAACAGCAGCGCGCCGCCGGCGATCTGGAACGCCGGCATACCGATGCCGAGCGCACGCAGTAGTTTGTCGCCGAGCAGCGCGAACACGGTCAGCACGCCCGCTGCAATCAGCGTCCCGCGTAACGCAAGCACGCGCTGCCGCGCCATGGTCTCGCCATGCGTCAGCGCGGCGAACATGGCGGCCACTCCGATCGGATCCACCACGACAAACAACACGACGAAATAGTTGAGAAACAGCTCGAGCACGGTCTTCCTCCCAAAACAACATCAAACCTGCACTTTACTCTCGCAGAACAGGATTCACCACAGAAACGATAGAGATTCTTTTGGGAGCCGCTGATTAAATCATAAAAGTATTATTTCTCACCGCAAAGGCGAAGCGGAGTTGTCGCCCGCGCGACGCCAGGGACGGCAAGTAAACTTTGCATCCGTTGCGGCTTCGCGTTGAGTTGTCAAACGAAATTCCGCTGGTGTCGTCATTGCGGTTTCAGCTCATAACAAACTCAATTGCGGACTCTCCGTCGCCGGTGGGCGAAAGCGCGTCGTATCGAGCGAGAGCGATCGGCGATTCAAGCCCAAGCGCCGGCAGGCGAGCCGGAAACGATTGCGCAGCAACGCCGCATACTCACCGGTACCTCTCATCCGACTGCCGAAGTTGGGGTCGTTCTCGCGCCCGCCGTGCACCTGACGTATCAAGCTCATCACGTGCGCCGCACGGTCCGGCATATGAATACCAAGCCATTCCTGAAACAAATTCTTCACCTCATGCGGCAAGCGCAACAATGTGTATCCGGCCTCGCGCGCACCGGCCTGCGCGCAGGCCCCAAGGATGGACTCCAACTCGTGATCGTTGAGCGCCGGAATCATCGGTGCGGCTAGGACACCCACCGGCACGCCGGCTTGGGCGAACGCTCGAATCGTTTGAATACGCCGCAGCGGCGCCGCCGCGCGCGGTTCAAGTGTGCGCGCGAGAGCGCGGTCAAGCGTGGTCACACTCAAGAATACCTGCACCAGATTCTTAGTCGCCATCGGCGCCAGCAAATCCAGATCGCGTTCGACGAGCGCGGACTTGGTGACGATAGTCAGCGGGTGCTCACACGCCGCCAGCACTTCCACCAGCGCACGCGTGATGCCAAGCCGGCGCTCGACCGGTTGGTAGGGATCGGTATTGGTGCCGAAAGCGATGGGTGTTGCGCGATAACCGGGTCGGCGCAATTCCTCGGTGAGAAGTTTCGCGGCATCGGGTTTGGCGAATAAGCGTGTCTCAAAATCCAGTCCCGGCGACAATCCAAGATAGGCATGGCTCGGGCGCGCATAACAATACACGCAACCGTGCTCGCAGCCGCGGTACGGATTGATGGACTGCTCGAAGGGAATATCCGGCGAACGTTGATGCACGATTACAGTCCGTGCGTGATCCACTTGCACCGTCGTCTTGAGCGGCGGCGGCGCTTCGTCCGCCACGCCCCAACCGTCGTCCACCGCTCCGTGCGCGTAAGGCTCGAAACGACCCTCAGCGTTGCTGAGCACGCCGCGTCCGCGGCACGCGGACGCACGCAGCAACGAAGCGAAATCGGACTCGGACATCGGTGAACCTACCGCCGTCGGGGGGAGCAGATCCGTTAGTGTTCCCTTTGAGTCGCCAAGACTCCAGAGTTACCCGAAAAAGATATTTTAAGCTGAAAAACTCGGCGTTCTAGCGCCTATTCCGTTTTTGCAGTGGCTTTTAGCCGGACGCGAGACGGTGCGCGGCGCGGGTGGTTTCGGGTAAGCGGTACTTGGTCGTACAGCGCAGTACGATTTTCAGCGCCATCTCAAGACTCACGCGATGACCGACGGAAACGTACAGCGGCTTGACGTCCGTGCGCGTGCGCACTACGGCGCCGATGACCTCAACACCGTCGCGCAGCGGCGTCCATGAACCTTTGGCGCGCGCCAACACGCTGTGCTCGCCGATCAACCGTGATTTGGCGACACCAATGCTCGGGATATCGGTAAGCACTCCGAGGTGACACGCGAGTCCGAAGCGGCGCGGATGAGCGTAGCCCTGACCGTCGCAGAGCAACACATCCGGTCTGACGCGCAATTTTGCCAAGGCCGCCAGCACGACGGGAATTTCTCGAAAGGACAAATAACCGGGCACATAGGGAAACCGCACTTTGCGCCGGGCCATCGCTTGCGCACGCGGCGCGAGGCCGGGGAAATCGAACACGACCACCGCCGCGCGTGCTGTTCGGCCGCCGTCTTCGAAACCGACGTCAATGCCCGCGACATGTTCGATCTTGCCTAACCGATCGCGCGCGATCACTCGGTCGCGCAACCGCTCTTGGATCGCGCGCGCCTCGGCCACCGTCGTTGGCCAAGGGTGCATGGGTTGGCGTCGCGACCCGCAGTCCATTTTCATTGCGGCCCAGTTCCTAACGACGGCACCGGACTTGCCCGCCATTTCGATACGCGTGTTACTGCTTCGGCCATACGACATCGTCGTCAACCGCGTACAGCTTGCAATGCCCGTTACCGCCACGATTGCAGAATTCTAGAGCCCGTTTGATAGGGTCATCGCCTTCCGCCGCCCAACCAGACGACCCGTTCGGTGCGATGGCAAACGCGCGCGGAATGGCTTTGGTAAGAAACGTCTTGTAGATTTCTCTTCCTTTCTCTTTGAGATACGGAACGGCGGCCCCATTTTCGAGCGACGCAAAGTCGGTGCGTGGGGGCGTCGGCGTCAATGGCGGAGCGGCATATTCAGGCAGAACGACTTTCACGGGCATCCCGATCTCTTCGAGAAACTTCTTCACTGCCGGTTGCCAGATGGATTCTCCCTGGCGGCTGCCGAACATTTTATGCGAATCGGACCCGAACGCGCCGAAAGCCACCAGCTGCGTACGACCGCCGGCTTCCACGTAACGCCGATGCATCAGACGATAGGTATACGGTGTAAAGTAACTGTCGTTGTCGCCGTAAAACCAAAGCGACGGACTATTGGTTTCCTTGGCATAAGACGCCACCGCCCTGGCCAACCCGGACTCCCACCCAGGACAGTTGTCTTGGCGCAACCCTCCGGCAAAATTCACGAGCCCCTTTACGCCGGGGTAGTTGACCGCGCCAAGAGCAAGTGTGGTATATCCGCCGTGCGATTGTCCCAACACGATAATGCGCGTCTTGTCGACGTAAGGCAGTGCCGTCATGTAGTCGAGCGCGGCCACCACATCTTCGGCCTGGGCCCGGCCGTTGCTTTCCACGTTGCACCCGCCGCCGATATAAACGCCGCTGGACTTCGAGAAACCCTGACGCATCGGAACTGCCACCACGTAGCCGCGCTGGAGAAAGTAACGTACGGCAGGCATCGGGTGGTAGCGGCTTTGAAACCGGGCATCGCCCGGCGACTTTCCGTGATTTATCAGTGCAAGTGGAAACGGCCCCTCACCCCGTGGCTTGTAGATCGCTGTTTCCAGCTCGATCGTAAACAAACCCTTCTTGGGAATCATCGCCACTTGCTCGTCCGGCTCGGTGACGGGCTGCGCAGCGCACACTACGGCCAGGAGCAGCGACACCGCACACGCAAATAATTGTCGTTTCATGCCTGGTTCAGTAACAAGCGTAGCCGGAATCTCGCTGCAACTCATCCGGGCTACGGTTTTCGATCGAGCTCCGCCTGCAGATGCAACCAACCGACCCGCTCTTGCCGCTTGGCATTCAAGTATTCCTCCTCGTCGAGCTCGTAAAGCTGACGGCGGTACCGATCGGTAAGCGCGTACCAGCGCCGCAGGCGCCACTCGAATCGCTCCGATTCCGGCCGTGCGAGACTTTCGAGCAACGCCTGTAGCCCGAGGTAGTAGCGCATAACGTTGCGCTCGACTGCTCCATTGCGCCCCTTGACGTAGATCGGATTCCCCGCCTCATCCGTTTTCACCACACTAAAACCGATTTTATTGCGACCCACGCTCGCGAAATACGCGGCGCTCAACATGCGCGTAAATAACCGGTAGCGGTAAGAGAAACGCACGCACACAAACGTACGGTCGGCGAGCGGTATGGCTGAAATTTCGAGTTGATTCTCATAAGTATCGAGCGGTCCATCATCGGAGGCCATTAAAATATGAAAATAGTCCGGCGCTGCCTGTACCGTGAAGATAAACTCCTGCTGGTGCGCATCCTTCGGGTTTTCATAGTGCTTACCCCCGTTGTAGATCGTGAGCACCCCCGGCTGCGGTTCACTCCGATACGTACAACCCTTGACGTTGAAGTGCAGCGTCGCGAGCTCGCACCAGATGGGTAATTGCTGCAGGGTCGCGCTGAAAACAGCGAACGAATGCGAAAGTACCCCGTATACTTCGCCGCGAATAATTCCGTCGCGATCCTCCGACTCAACGTAAACTGGCGCACCGAAGGCGGCGGCGCGAAGTTTCGGCTCGAGCGTCGTGTAGCGTTCGCGCATCCAATCCGACCCGTCCGTCGCCGCGAGCGCCGGTACGGTGGCGAGCAAAACAAGCGCGCCGGCCAGGCCAGGCCAGATCGGAAAGCGACGAAGTCCCGCGAAGAGTGTCATGCACGACGCCTGCTTTCGCCCAGTGTAACGCTACCTGCGGCCAGCTGCGCAGGGCACACAGTCAACCGATGTGCATCGTAACCGACCATTTAGAAATTTCGCTTGGTCCGCCCCCTGGCGACGACTGCTTTGGTTCGCTCGAACGGTTGTCCTAGAATACTGTCATGCGCCCTACCGCATTCGCCATTGTCCTGCTACTGCTGGCCAATTGCGCTACGCCGCCTTCCGAGATTCTGAGCAAAACAGAGTCGTACCTACCCACGCTGAACGTAGAGATCCTCATCGATCCGCCGACGCGCCCGCACAAGACGTTCGCTATCCTCGAGGACCGGTGGCAGGGCACGCCGGAGGAGATCAATGCGCGACTTGCGCAAAAGGGAAAGGAGATCGGCGCCGATGCGATTGTGATCACGAACATCAACGACAAGGCCGTCATCGAATGGATACTTACCGATCCTTACTACTACTACGGCCCGCGCTTCCGTCCGGTGACCTACGTCTACCACAGCGTGCGCGCCAAGACGATCAAATACCTCGAATCGCCCTGAGGTCGGTGCCGCTCGGGGACGACTTTGCGGAATTGGACAACTTTAGTGAAAAAGCGAAATAGCCATGAACAAAGAAGAAAAAGACTACGAAGCCTATAAGGCCTACGTCACTCTATGGGCGAGTGAGAATCCAATCAAGACCAACAAGCTCCAGGTATTGCTGGTCGTGAACGGGTTGCTCGTGTCGGCGTTACAGATTGCCGGCGGCTTTGTCCGGGAAAACTGGTTTCTCTTTCT
>JBGPGJ010000095.1:0-6925 GCA_041483795.1 Sulfurifustaceae bacterium | reverse complement strand
GCGCGTTACGATGCACTGCGCGGATACGCCGCTAAAGACGACACGGCACGTGCTCACTCGCATTAACCCCTGAGTTGTAACGCGCCGAGGCAAAACAATCGGAACGATTTGAGAGATCGAGATGTTCCTAGGCCACTTTGGAGTTGGGTTTGGAGCCAAGGTGATAGCACCCAAGACTTCCCTGGGTTCGCTTCTTCTCGCGGCGCAATTTATTGATCTACTTGGCCCACGTTTCTTTTGCTTGGCGTTGAACACGTCCGGATTGCGCCGGGTATCACGACCGTGACCCCGCTTGATTTTAATGACTACCCCATCTCGCACAGCTTGCTGGCGGTTAGCGGTTAGGGTGTATTGGCCGCGGCGGTCTACCAAATAATTCGCCGCTACCCTCGTGGCGCCGTCGTTCTCGGGTTGGCCGTCATCAGCCATTGGTTGCTCGACGCCATCGTGCATCGGCCGGATTTGCCGTTGTACCCCGGCAACCCGTATCGCGTGGGCTTGGAACTGTGGTCGTCGGTAGGCGCGACCCTTGCCATCGAGTTTTCCCTTTTCGCCTTGGGTACGTGGCTGTATCTTCGAGCGACCGAAGCTACCGACGCGGTCGGCAAGTGGGCCTTGTGGGGACTAATCGCCTTGCTCGTGATAATTTATGTCGCGAATCTGCTTGGGCCACCGCCACCCGACGTCACCGCGCTGGCGTGGATGGGCCAGGCCCAATGGCTTTTGATCGTCTGGGGCTACTGGATTGACAGTCATCGCCATTACGCGCGCGCTGACCGCTCGTAGCGGCGCGATCGAGGGCTATCACGGCTAGAACAGAAAGATTCGGCGCGACATTATAAGAAGGAGGAGAAGAATAATGGCTACTACCGAGCGCAAAGATTTCCCCGTGCTCATTGTCGGAGGCGGCATCGGCGGACTCGCGGCCGCGCTCGCCCTCTCCCGCAAAGGACGGGCCGTACAGCTGTTTGAGCAGGCGGCGGATTTCAAGGAACTCGGCGCCGGAATTCAGCTTGGGCCCAACGTGTTCCGCATGTTCGACGTATTAGAACTGACGGAGGCCATCAATCGTGTGGCGGTGTTCCCCGAGAACCTCGTCATGATGGACGGCTTGACGGGCGAGGAAGTGACGCGTATCCCGCTGGGCGATACGTTTCGCGCCCGATACAAATATCCTTACGCCGTTATTTATCGCGTGGACCTCCACCACGAGCTGCTGCAAGCCTGCCGGCGATCGCCGTCGATCACGCTCAGCCCCGGTCGGAAAGTGACCGACTTCGAAGACGCCGGCGATCGCGTACGGCTCACGCTTGACGACGGCACAAACCACGAGGGATGTGCGTTAATCGGCGCCGACGGTTTATGGTCGACTGTCCGCGCCCGCATCGTGGGCGACGGCAAACCCAGAGTTTCCGGCCATATCGCGTATCGCGCCGTACTCCCGATTCACGAGGTTCCCCAGGAACTGCGACCGAACTCGGTCGTGCTCTGGGCCGGACCCAAGAACCACCTCGTGCACTACCCGCTGCGCCGGGGTGAGTTGCTGAATATCGTCGCGGTCTTTCATAGCAACCGCTATGAGGAAGGTTGGAACACGCGTGGCGATGTCGAGGAGCTGGACGAACGATTCAAGGACAACCGGCCGGAAGTGAAAACCTTACTGGGCAAGATAGATCAATGGCGTATGTGGGTACTGTGCGATCGGGAACCCATCAAGGAATGGAGCAAGGGTCGCGTGACGTTGCTTGGTGACGCCGCGCATCCCATGCTGCAGTATCTCGCCCAAGGAGCCGGCATGGCCATCGAGGACGCCGTCGTGCTTGCGGATAAAGTGGCGGCGGCCGGCAATGACGTCGCTTCGGCATTTCTTGCCTACCAGCAAGAGCGCTATCTGCGCACAGGACGAGTCCAACTTTACGCGCGCCTGTACGGCGACCTCTACCATGCCAACGGCGTCAACCGGGAGCTGCGCAACCTGATGCTGCGAGAAGCCGCTTCCAAGAATCGCAAGGAAGCCATGGCCTGGCTTTATGACGGCATTGCGCTGAGTTAGTAATATGAATAGCTTAATGCCGGGCTAATTTCATGATAACGTATCGGCGCATCCGACACCGCTCGCATAGGTGATCACGGCCGTCGCCGCGAGCCGGTGGCATGCGTTTAATCCGATGCATCGGTTCGGTCGGACTTCACCAAAAAATAAAGGAGCATGACGTTATGGTTACATTCAACAAACTTGTATCTTCAACGGTAATAACCCCGGCTAAGTTGGGAACGCTGCTCGCGCTGCTACTGCTCGGCAACGTCGCCCAGGCTGCGGATACGATCCTCACCTGGCACGGGCATTCCGCGTTCGAGATCGTCACGCCGAACGGCAAGGTGTTGATGATTGATCCGTGGCTGAAGAACTCGGCGAATCCGAAAGCTAAAGACGGCAAGGACCCCATCGCCGCGATAACCAAGCTCGATTACATCCTCATCACGCACGGCCACTTCGATCACACGGGCGACGCGGTGGCGCTGGCGAAGAAAACCAAGGCCCGGCTCGTCACCAATTTCGAACTCGGCGGCGCGATGGCCAAGCTTCAGGGTTATCCCAAGGATCAGATGGGTTTCGATTCGCTCATGAACATCGGCGGTGAGATTACCATCGCCGACGGCGAGGTCACGGTGATCATGGTGCCCGCGGTTCACTCAAGCGGGATCGGCAACCCCTTGGCCGGCGAGAAGGAACCCGATTCCGCCTATGGCGGCAATCCGGCTGGGTTCGTGCTCAAGATCAAGAACGGTCCGACGATCTACCACAGCGGCGATACCGCGTACTTCAGCGACATGCGCCTGATCGGCGAATACGCGCCCGATGTAGCGCTGCTCAACATCGGCGGCCACTTCGGCATGGAGCCCGCCGCCGCCGCCAACGCCGCGAAAGCGGTCCACGCACGACTGGTCATCCCGCATCACTACGGAACGTTTCCGGTCCTGACCCAGGACCCCAAACCGTTCGCCGAGGATCTCGCCAAGAAAGGCATCCCCGTGCGGGTGATGCAACCCGGCACAAGCCTTACGTTCAAGGGAAAGAAACTTGTGACCAAGTAAAAATTACCCACGCGGCGTTCGCCCGAAAAGGCGGACGCCGCGTCCTTGTACTAGGTGCTACCCGCCTCCACGCGCTTCCACACGCACTTCCCACCGCTTTTGTTCTCGATCTCATCGAGCCACGCCTGATGCGCGGCCAATTCCTCCGCTGTCGGCTCAACGACTGCCAACCTTGGGCGATCGGCAGGCAGACGGCGGATTTCGCTAGGCATGGCACCGCTGTTGGAACGCAGGGCACTCGCCGCGTCGTCGAAGAATCCCGCTTGCGCGCGGGTCATGGCGACATACACGTCCGCCAGAATCTCGGCATCGAGCAGCGCGCCGTGCAGCGTACGGCTCGAATTGTCTACGCTGTAGCGCCGGCACAACGAATCGAGATCGTTCTTCTGTCCGGGGTGCATCTTGCGCGCCAGCGCGAGTGTGTCCACCACGCTGCAATGCTCCTCGATCTTGATCACGATCTCGCCTTTCACGACCATCCGCCGGAACTCGTGGTTGAGAAACCCCACGTCAAACGGCGCGTTATGAATGATCAATTCCGCGCCCTTCACGAACTCCAGAAAATCCTTCGCGACGTCAGCGAACTTCGGCTTGTCCTTGACCGATTCGTTGGTGATGCCGTGCACCTCGATCGCGCCGGTATCAATCCCGCGCTCGGGATTGACGTACTGCTGATAGTTATTTCCCGTCAAGCGGCGATTGATCATCTCGACACAACCGATTTCGATGATGCGATGACCTTCCGCCGGCTCCAGGCCGGTGGTTTCGGTATCTAATACGATCTGTCTTGTCATTTGTCCGCTTTCAATCTGTCCGCAACGACATCCAATAATCGCTTGCCATGAATCACGGCCGCTATAGTGACAATGTCAGCCGCGATGCGGTAGATCAGCCGGTAACTGTACACAAATCTTTCTCGGATCGCCTCATCGCCCAACTCCGGTACTGTACGACCACGTTGCGGAAACTGACGTAAGCTACGCGAGGCATCGACAATGGCGACGGCGACGGTGGCGGCGTAAAAAGTGGAATCACGAGCAATGTAGGTGGCAATGGACTCGACGTCTCCCAATGCCTGCGGAGACCAATCTACTTTGTAATCCATTTACTAAGGCGCCGCTCCACTTCTTCCTGGCTGATAACGCCCGCCTTTTCCGCCGCTTCTAGCCCTCGCCGAACCTTTTCCACTACATAGAGGTGGTACTGAACATCCTCCAGCGAGCAATCGTCCGGCAACGTTTTCAGCAGCGCTTCGACTTCTTGCTTCGCAGTACTCATCGCTTCGCACCTTGCAATTACCTAAGTTGAAGATTAGCCGATTCCGAAACCGAACAACAGCTCCACACAACCGATTTCAATGATGCGATGCCCTTCCGCCGGCTCCAGGCCGGTGGTTTCTGTATCGAGGACTATTTGGCGCATTCGCTAATCTCTCTAGTCGGGCCCGCTATGCGGGCATCATATTACACATTGCGGGCGCTCCGCCCCTGCGGCCCGTGGGTCTGTTTCTTTTGCACGGCTGTATAGACCGGAGACACAGAGGAAAGGTGACAGATTTATTTCCGTCCGTGACATTGACACTTTCCTCCGTTTTCCCGATTCTATCTATAGGCCAAAGGTCAAAAATAAATCTGTCGCCTTATTCGTTGTTATTCAAGATCAGGACCGCAACGTGGCGACGAGTCGCTGCGGATACTGCAAGAGCCCGAGCGCATCCAAGATGTCAGTGCACACAATGTCCGCGTCGGCTACCGTCATTACCGCCCCACCCTCCTTCTGAATGAGCGCGATCCCAAGCGCCGCCGTTGCCAGCAGGAGCCGGTCATTCCGGCCGTTGCCGATCGCTACGACCCGGGCGGGCCCCAGACTTTCGACCAGGGCGCGCTTGGCTTCGGCCTGCGACTCCCGACCGAGGAGCGTCAGCTCCAGGGGCAATCCCGTCAGCTGAGCTGCCGCGAGGCCGAAGGTATCGCCGGTCACGACATGAATCCGCAGCTCGGTAGCGATGGCGGTCAGAACTGGTCCGACCGCTGGCAGGAGACTGCCATCGAGCGCCAATGTGCCGTTGTAGTCTAAGACCAGGTGGTGCAGTTCAAGGTCGCCGAAGCCGGGTATCGAGACTGCGATCATAGGGACCAGGGGTGCGGTGAGGCCTAACTATTAGTAGAGGGCCTGTTGACTGATATCAACTTCAAGGTCCACCCTATATTTGACGTTGCTTAATAAAAATATTTGCTTAGCCATTTCCCGCTAGCTGTCGTGATGGAAATATACCGCGAGTCTGAGGCGTAGCGTTGCATATACTCCCAATCCAATAGCTAAAAATAAATCTGTCACCTTTATTTCGTACGCAGGAGCGACCGCGGCCGAAGGAAATAGACGAAATAAAAGACTCCCGATCCCAATGGCACTACCTTAACGCGACCGCAATCCGCCGCTCCTGAAGTTTAAGAAGCCGAAGGCGCAAGACATGGCGCGGCTTCGTGAGTAATTGGTGCGGTTTGGCGCGTCGTTTGACGGCTCGAGGTTCTACCCGTCCCGGTCGATACAGGAGCTTTCGGCTAGCAATGGCGGCCAAGAGATGGGTGCACTGCTCGCGAATGCGCCGGCGCGGATAGTGCCGCAGATTTCGCTCGAAGGCATTGATCAGTTGCAGCGTCGCTTTAAAACTCAACTGCCGCGGCGATACGTTGTTCAGGTAAGCGGCTTGCGCCATGATCGCGCGCACCAGGTTGTAGGCGAGGAGATGCGCTGCGATTTCCTTTTCCACCATCGCGGGCGTCTTGCAGCGCAACACGTCCATTTGCATCACCGCTTTGATCGAGCGCAGATCGAGCTCCACCTGCCAGCGCATCGCATAAAGTTCTGCCAACGCCGGTTTGGCGACGTCTTGTGTATCGGCGAGGGTGGTCACCAGTGTCCTGCCGCCGGTACGCACTTCACGCATGGTGAGTGCCTCGGGCATGCGCGCGTACGTGGCCTCGTCCATCCACGCCGGGCGTTGGGGGCGCGCCCAGGTAACGACGTGATCACGTGCGCCTAGGCGTCTGCCGCGACGGAAGTCGGTGGCGCGCAGGTGATGCTGCGGCATGACGATGTCGATGCCCCGCGCCATCAACCCCGCGATCATGAAGTAACCGCAATAATAACTATCCGCGATCAGGACATCCCCGCGCGCCAGATGTGGCATCAGTTGCCACAAGAGCGCCGTCTCCCCGGTGTTTTTGCCTTGGTAGGCGCTCGCCGCCCAGTCGAGCACGGCACCGGCAGAGAGCGAGACAATGGCGACCAGGCGCGCCATCGGAAAACCCAGGCCGGATTTCTGCTGGCGACTTTGCGGAAAGCGCGCTTGGTTGGCCGGGGTGTCGGGCATCGATACCGTCGTGCCGTCGATGAGCTTGACCTCCCGACCGCGCCAGCGCCAGGCAGTGGGTTGCCCGGCGCACAGGCGCTTGCCTACCTCGCGTGCGAGACGAGTCAGTAACGACAGCGGCAGGCGCGTGCGCGCCCGGCAATAAGGGCCAGTGTTCAAACTGCAAGGGGATTCCCCGAGAGCGACGCGCGCGCTCAAGCCCCGTGCCACGGCGTCCTGGCAACTGTGATCACTGCCCAGCACTTGTTCGACAAAAAGCACGAGTGTCGCGAACGGGCCATAGATCCGTTCTCGATAGACCCCGGCTTCTTCGATAATCGACTGGAGTAACGAGTGTTTCGGAACAATATCGCTGAGCACGGTGCCTACCGACTGCACAAACCGCGCTCGAAACTGCCGCACCTGCTCCACCAAGCACTTCTTCTTGTTACACTGCATCGGGGCTGATCCTCTTTG
>JBGPGJ010000094.1:0-6968 GCA_041483795.1 Sulfurifustaceae bacterium | reverse complement strand
CGACGCGTGTATTCGACGAGCGCGGCATCGCCGCGCAGGCGCACGTCGTCCACAATCGCGCGTACGGCCGTCTCGACCGCCGGGTCCATCGACTGCGCGCGATCGAGCAGGCGCTCGAAGGCCGCGCGGAAACCGGGGTCGCGCGTATTCAGTCGTTGCAGATTGAGCGCCATATCAGCCCAACACCTGCGCCAGACGGTCAACAATCCGCTTCATGGCGTCGCGCTTCATCTTCATCGAGGCCCGGTTCGCCACCAGCCACGCCGAGACATCGGCGATATGCTCGACCTCCACCAAGCCGTTCGCCTTGAGCGTGTTTCCGCTCGACACCAGGTCGACGATGCGGTCGGAAAGCCCCACGAGCGGTGCCAGTTCCATCGAGCCGTAGAGCTTGATGATGTCGGTCTGAATGCCTTTGGCCGCGAAGTGACGCTGGGTGGTGCGCGGATATTTAGTCGCCACGCGCACGCGCGTCCAACTGCGCGGATCGTCGCGCGCGGCCAGGTTCGCCGGCTCGGCCACGCTCAGGCGGCAGCGCGCGATCTTGAGATCCATCAGCTCGTAGAGCGAATCGCCGTCGTATTCCATCAACACGTCGCGACCGGCGATGCCGAGATCGGCGGCGCCGAACTCCACGTAGGTCGGTACGTCGGCGGCACGAATGACGACGAGCTTCAAACCGGCGTCGTTGGTGTCGAACACGAGTTTGCGGCTGGTAAGCGGGTCTTCGACCGGCGCGATGCCGACGCGCGCGAGTAGCGGCAACGATTCTTCCAGAATGCGCCCCTTGGAGAGCGCGAGATTCAGCGCGGGCATGATTAAAGAATTCCTAACAAATTAAAAAAACTCAACGCAAAGGCGAAGCGGGGTTATCGCGAATGCACTTAACGTGCATTCGCGCCGCTGAGCGCCCGCACATGGAAGTGCGGGCCGTGGTGCATCGAAGCCACTGGCGCGACGCCAGGGAAGGCATGTAAATATCCGTCTTTGCGCCTTCGCGTTGAGTTGTTACGCGAAATTTCGTCGGTTCGGTCATTTTGTTAGAGGTTCTAAGCGATTTGGTGTTTCGCCTCGCGCCGCGCCACTGCACCGGGCACGCGCCGGATGCGCGCTCCGAGTTGCGCCAGTTTTTCCTCGATACACTCGTAACCGCGGTCGATGTGATAGATGCGATCCACGACGGTCTCGCCCTCGGCCACGAGCCCCGCGAGCGCGAGACTCGCCGAGGCGCGCAGATCGGTCGCCATTACCGGCGCGCCTTGAAGCCGCTTTACGCCGCGTACGATGGCGGTATTGCCTTCCATCTCGATGTTGGCGCCCATACGCTGCAGCTCTTGGGCATGCTGGAAACGGTTTTCGAAGATGGTCTCGGTCACCGTGGCCGCGCCCTCGGCGATCGCGTTCAGCGCCACGAATTGCGCCTGCATGTCGGTGGGGAAAGCCGGGTACGGCGCGGTACGCACCGTGACCGCCTTGGGTCGGCGGCCGTCCATGGATAGCCGTACCCAATCGGGACCGGTCTCAACGATGGCGCCGGCCTCTTGCAATTTTTCAAGCACCGCTTGCGCGAGGTCGGGGCGTGTGTGGCGCAGTCGCACATTGCCGCCGGTCATGGCGCCGGCGACCAGATAGGTACCGGTCTCGATGCGATCCGGAATCACGTCATGCGCGGCGCCGTGCAGCCGCTCGACACCGTCAATGGTGATGACATCGGTACCGGCGCCGCCGATGCGCGCACCCATCGCCATGAGACATTTCGCGAGATCCACGACCTCGGGCTCGCGCGCGGCGTTTTCGATCACGGTCGTGCCCTCGGCCAGCGCGGCCGCCATCATAATGTTCTCGGTGCCGGTCACCGACACCATGTCCATGAAAATGCGCGTCCCTTTGAGACGCTTGGCGCGCGCATGGATGTAACCGCCGTCGAGCAGGATTTCCGCGCCCATGGCCTGCAGGCCCTTGATATGCAGATTAACGGGGCGCGAGCCGATGGCGCAGCCGCCCGGCAGCGACACCTCGGCCTCGCCGAAGCGCGCCAGCAGCGGCCCCAACACCAGAATCGAGGCGCGCATGGTCTTCACCAGCTCGTACGGTGCGCATACCGACGTAACCTGCGAGGCGTCGGCCTCGATCACCATCTTATCGTCCACCACCAGCCGCACACCGATGCGACCGAGCAACTCCATCGTCGTCGTAATGTCTTGCAGGTGCGGCACGTTGCCGATGCGCAACGGCTCGGCGGTGAGCAGCGAGGCGACCAGCACCGGCAGCGCGGCGTTCTTGGCGCCGGAGATGCGAATCTCGCCGCGCAAGGGAATACCGCCGTTAACGATGAGTTTGTCCATGGCAATCAGGGCCGCGGATGACGGCGCGTAGCGTCAGCGACCTTGGGTCACACCGCCCTCGGCCTCGGCCACGAGCTTTTGCAGCTGGCCCTGCTGGTACAGCTCGGTAACGATGTCGCAGCCGCCGACGAGCTGGCCGTTGATGTAGAGCTGCGGGAACGTCGGCCACTGGGAATACTCCTTCAGCCCCTGGCGCAGCTCGGGGTCGGCAAGCACGTCGTACGAGCTGAACTGCGCGCCGCAAGCGTTCAACAGCTGCGTCGTCTTGGCCGAGAACCCGCACTGTGGGAACTGCGGCGAGCCCTTCATATAAAGCACGATCTTCGCGCCACCAAGCTGTTGCTGAATCTTTTCCTTAATGTCCATAAAGCCACCTCATCGTTACCCAATATGTTTGTGTCACTCGCTCGGTGTCAGCGTCTTCAACGAAAGCGCGTGGATCTCGTTGCCGACCCGAGCGCCGAGGGTCGAATAAACCATCTGATGTCGCTGCACCATGTTCTTGCCGGCGAACGCCGCCGACACCACCACCGCCTCGAAGTGCTGACCGTCGCCGGTCACGCGCACGCGCGCACCGGGCAATCCTTGTTCGAGCAGGTGTTGGATTTCTTCAGGCGCGAACATAGCTCCATTATACGTCGCCTTGGCCGTTTTTGGATCAATCCCGCAGGCGGTAGCCGGTTTTGAGCATCCACACCGTCAGCGTCGAAACCATTGCGAACGTAACCAGCACCACCGCGACCGACAACCAGGGCGAAACGTCGGACACGCCGAAAAAGCCGTAGCGAAATCCATCCACCATGTAGAACAGCGGGTTGAGGTGCGATAGCCCACGCCAAAACACCGGCAAGCTATGCAACGAATAAAACACTCCGCTCAAAAACGACAGCGGTACGATGACGAAATTCTGGAATCCCGCGATCTGATCGAACTTCTGCGCCCAGATGCCGGCGATCACGCCGAGCGCACCGAGCACGGCGCTGCCGAGCAGCGCGAACAGCAGAATCCATCCGGCGTTGTGAAACGGCACCGGGATCGCCCACATTGCGATCGCGTACACGCCGAGTCCGACGAACAGCCCACGCATCACCGCCGCGGCGACGAACGCCGCGAAAAATTCGAGGTACGACAACGGTGCTAATAGCAGAAATACTATATTGCCGGCCATCTTGGACTGGATCAAACTCGACGAGGTGTTGGCAAAGGCATTCTGAATCACCGTCATCATCATCAGACCCGGAACCAGAAACGCGGTGTAGCTCACGCCGGCGTAGGGTTCGGCGCGCGCCCCCAGCACGTGCCCGAAGACGATCAGGAACAGTAACGACGAAACGATCGGCGCGAACACGGTCTGCATCCACACCTTGGAGAAGCGCAGCACTTCCTTGTAGAACAGCGTACGAAATCCGACCACGTTCACGGTCGCTGCGCTCGCGTCAGTTCGATGAATACATCCTCGAGATCGGCCGCCTCGGTGCGGACATCGGTAATCGTCGCGCCATGCGCGCGCAACGCGTCCAGCACCGCGACCACCGAATCGGTGTCCCGAGACAGTTGTAGTTCGAGACGATTGCCGTCCTGCGCTCGCAGTTTCGGAACCAGCGCCGGCGGCAGGCCCGCGAGCGGCGCTTGTGTCGTCACGCGCAACCGCAGCGTGCGGCCGATGCCGCGCTCGAGCAGCCGCTCCGTGCGGTCGAGTGCCGCGATCTCGCCCCGATTCAGGATCGCTATGCGCCCACATAGCGCCTCGGCCTCTTCGAGATAATGCGTTGTCAAGACGATGGTGTGGCCCTCGGCGTGCAAGCGGCGGATGAACCGCCATAGCTGCTGGCGCAGTTCCACGTCCACCCCGGCGGTGGGCTCGTCGAGGATCACGACCTCGGGCTTGTGCACCAGCGCCTGCGCGATCATCACGCGCCGCTTCATCCCGCCCGAGAGCGCGCGCATGTTGGCGGTCGCCTTGTCGGTGAGCATGAGCGCCGCCATCAGTTCCTCAAGCCAAGCGTCGTTTTCGCGCCCGAGCCCGAAATATCCCGACTGGATGCGCAGCACTTCGCGCACGGTGAAGAACGGATCGAAGGTCAGTTCCTGCGGCACCACGCCGACGAGCCGCCGCGCCCGGCGATAATCGCGCACGACGTCGTGCCCAAGCACGGCGGCGCTGCCGCGGGTTGGACGCGTCAGACCGGCGACAATATTGATAAGCGTGGATTTGCCGGCGCCGTTCGGACCGAGCAGTCCGAAGAACTCGCCGCGCTCGATACTAAGATCGATACCGTTGAGCGCGTGGACCGTCGAGTAGTGCTTGTGCAGCCTCGAAATCGCAATCGCCGACACTGGGAAACTACGCGAGCCCGAAAACTTTGTTCAGACCGCTGACGCGGATTAAATGTCGGACCTGCTCGGGGGGATTGACGAACTTGAGATCGCGCCTGACAACGCGCGCCTGGCGCAGCCATTCGAGCATCAGCGCCAGTCCGGCGCTGTCGGCCAGGGCGACCTTACTAAGATCTATCGTGACCGCACCGGTGCTGTCGTTAAGCCAGACGGCGGTGCGCGCCAGAAACTGCGGCACGGTCTGGAAGGTCATGCGTCCGCTAACCTCGAACACACCGTCGCGGCGGGCGACGAAACCGTTTTCGTTCATTTCGCCGCCTCGGCCTTGGCCGAGCCTGCGGCCAGGGCACGTCGGTTCGCTTGCGCCAGATTCGCAATTAACGCATCGAGGCCTTCCTTTTGCAGCCGCTCGGCGTACACACGCTGGTAGGTGGTCACGATGCTCGGACCTTCGATCGCCATATCGTAAATTTTCCAGACGGCGTCGCGACGATAGAAACTGTAGTTGATCGCAATCGGCGGCTCGCCGTCGCTGCGTCGTATCTGAGATTTTACGGTCGCCGTAGGGTCATTCGGCGCGATCTTGAGCGGAAGGTAAACGATCTCTTCGTTGGTGTACTTGAGTAACGCGGTGCCGTAGGTGCGTACCAGCAGTTCGCGAAACTCAGCGGTGAAGCGCGCGCGCTGCTCTTCGGCGGCGCTGCGCCAGGTCGGCCCCAGCACCTGCTGCGCCATCTTGCGGAAGTCGAAGTGCGGCAGGATATGCTCGTCCACCATCGCGTAGAGCTTTTTGTAGTCCCTGGCGTAGGCCTCGCGATTGGCCTTGATGAGTTTGACGATTTGATCGGTGACCTCGCGTGCGATTTGATCCGGTAGCACCTCCGCGCGCGTCGGCGCCAACGCCGACAGCGCAAACAGGAAAACACACACCGAGACGAATCGTTTCATGACTGGCTCCTAAACCCTCCGACGTTTCATTTCTTCTTGTCGTTTCCACCGCCGTCGGCCGGTTTGCTGAACAGCACTTGGCCAATCAGCTTCTCCAACACCAGCGCCGAGGCGGTCGTAAGGATGCGATCGCCGTCCTTCAAATTCTCGTCCGAACCGCCCGGGTCGAGGCCGATATACTGGTCGCCGAGCAGACCCGAGGTCAGGATCGAGGCGCTGGTGTCCGTCGGCAGATTGTTATAGCGCCCGTCAACCATGAACTCGACCACGGCGCGGTAATTCTTATTGTCTATGGCGATGTGCGACACTCGCCCCACACGCACGCCGGCAAGCGTCACCGGCGCCTTCACTTTTAGACCGCCGATGTTGTCGAATTGCGCCGTGACGCGGTAACCATCCACGACGTCGGCGGTGGTGAGATTGCCGACCTTAAAGGCAAGCATGGCGAGCGCCGCCAGCCCCGCGACGACGAACAACCCGACCCACAACTCCAGTGTGCTTCTATTTTTCATTCAAACCTCTCCCAGCGTTAACGCCGTCAGGACGAAATCGAGTCCGAGCACGGCGAGCGAAGAGTACACCACCGTGCGGTTGGTAGCGCGCGACACGCCTTCCGAGGTCGGCACCGCATCGTAACCCTCGAACACCGCGATCCAGGAGCACACCACGCCGAATACCGCGCTCTTGATCACGCCATTCAGAATATCGTCATAGAAGTCCACTTTCGACTGCATCTGCGACCAGAACGCGCCCGCGTCCACGCCGAGCAGGCCCACGCCCACGAGGTGGCCGCCGAGCACGCCGACGGCCGAGAACAATGCCGCCAACAACGGCATCGCGATCACGCCGGCGAAAAAACGCGGCGCGATCACGCGCGTGAGCGGATTGACCGCCATCATCTCCATGCCCGCGAGTTGCTCGGTCGCCTTCATCAGGCCGATCTCCGCGGTCAACGCCGATCCCGCACGGCCGGCAAACAGCAGCGCGGTCACGACCGGCCCCAGTTCACGCACCAGCGACAACGCGACCAGTAGCCCAAGCGAGTTCGCGGAACCGAACTTGACCAGCGTGTTGTAGCCCTGCAAGCCGAGCACCATGCCCACGAACAGACCCGAGACCAGAATAATGAGCAGTGTGAGCACGCCGACGGCATAGATCTGCTGCACGACCAGAATCAACCGCGCGCGCAACTCATACGCGCCGCGCAGCACTTCGGCCAGGAACACCCCCGCGCGTCCGAGCCGCTCGACACCGTCCGCCACCGCGCGCCCGAGATTGCGTATCGCGTTCACGCCGCCTGCTCCCGCATCAGGTCTTCGAGATAGTCTCCGGCGGGAT
>JBGPGJ010000093.1:0-7042 GCA_041483795.1 Sulfurifustaceae bacterium | reverse complement strand
GTTGGCATCGCGCAGGAAGTCGAGCGTCGCCCGGGTCATGCCTTCCATTTCTTCGAGGTCATGAATCACCTTGTCCTTAAGCGCCGCATCCTCGATCAGCTCAGCGCGCAGGCGAAGCCGCGTGATCGGGGTTTTGAGGTCGTGCGACACTGCCGCGAGCATCTGCGCGCGATCGCGTAGAAATCGCGCAAGTCGCGCCTGCATGGTGTTGAACGCCTGCGCCGTACGCTTGACCTCGGCCGGACCTGTTTCGGGGAGCGGCGGGCGCTCGATGTCGCGCCCAAGTTCTTCCGCCGCGCGCCCGAGCACGGCCAGCGGCCGCGTGACCAAGCGTACCGCAATCAATGAAAGCGCGATGACTGAGGCGAGCAGCACCCCGAGAGTGACGAGTAATTTCTGCGGCCAGGCAAACGGTTCGTCCGGCAGACGCTGCGCGAGGCTCACCCACTGCCCGTCCAGAAGCTGCGTCTGCACGGTGAACGCGCCGCCGACCGGCGGCCCGCCGAAGAAGCGTGCATGCGGCATACCGAGGTGAGGCCGGTGCGGCGCCCATGGGCCTTCCAGATACTCCGCGTCGGTTGCCAGCACGGCGACGCGCAGCGCGCGCTCGTCGCCCAACGCGTTGCGCAACACCGCGCGCAAGTGGGCGGCGGCGATGTTCTCGTTGGCCATGCTCGGTTCGCTTACGGGTGGCTGGGTAAACACGACGCGAAAGCCGCTCGTGTTCACGGCCGGGAGAATCAGGCGGCGCTGCTCGGGGTTGAGCGTGTCGAGCAGGCGCACAATGCCGGCGATGCGCTGCGCGGCGTGCAGTCCGCTTGTCTCATAGATCGCACTGGCGCGGTCGGAAAGCAGGATCGCGGCGCCGAGCAACTGCGCGGCAAGCAAACCGCCGAGGAGGATCAGCACCAGACGGCCCGACAAAGTCGAGGGCAGCAAGCGGATCATGGCTCCACCTCCACGGTGGCGGTGAGCTTGTACCCTTCGCCGCGCACGGTCTCGATAAGTGTCGGCTCGTGCCCGGTGTCGCCGAGTCTGCGGCGCAGCCGCCCGACCTGCACGTCAATGCTGCGATCAAACGGCGAAGCCTCGCGCCCGCGCGTGAGGTCCAGCAACTGGTCGCGCGACAACACCCGGTTCGGGTGTTCGAGAAACACGCGCAGCAACCGGTACTCGCCGCCGCTGAGCGGCACCACCACGCCGGCCGGCGACGTGAGCTGTCGCGAACTGAGATCGAGCGTCCATCCCGCGAAACGAGCATGTCTGGCCTCGCTCAAAACCGAATTCTGCGGCAAGGCCCGCGCGCGACGCAGTATCGCCTTGATGCGCGCGAGCAGCTCGCGCGGATTGAACGGCTTGGGCAGGTAATCGTCGGCGCCCATTTCGAGACCGACGATGCGATCGGTCTCCTCACCGCGCGCGGTCAGCATGATGACCGGAAGGTTCGAGTGCGCGCGCAGATCCCGACAAATCGTCAGTCCGTCCTCGCCTGGCAGCATGAGATCGAGGATCACGAGATCGAAGCGGCCATTGGCAATCGCAGCGCGCATCGCGCGACCGTCGGCGACCGCCTCGGCGCGCATGCCATTGCGTTCCAGATAGTCGCGCAGGAGCGTGCGGATCTCCGCGTCGTCGTCCACGATGAGAATATGCTCCGGCCGGTCCATGATTCCTTATACCCTGGCTACGCTGGCCGCGCGTTGGAAAATTGTAACGCAATGTAACAAACGCGCACGGTGATTTGCCGTGTTACAAAATTGCCTCCCGGCGACACACGCGAGTTACGAGGCAGTGGTTTCATGCCACCCGTAGTAACCCAAAGTCAATTTACCAAGGAGATATATCATGAAAGCGTTGTCGAAAATTGCAGTAGGTGCCGTCGCGACTGCGGGCATCGGGCTCGCCGCCGTGGCGCTTGCCCAAGGCCCTGGATTCGGACCTGGTCCGGGCGGCGGGTACGGCGCGGGCATGCACGGACCACACCGCTTCGGCGGTCACGGTCCCCAAGACGGAGCATCGGTGGATGCGCACCTTAACACCCTCAAGAGCGAGCTGAAGCTCACGGGTAATCAGACTAAGGTATGGGAGACCTTTGAGAAAGCGGTTCGCAATCAGGCGCAGACGATGACGGAGGCACGGGCGTCCATGCCAGCCGGTCAGCAGAACCCGGATGCACACATCGCGTTCATGGAACAGCGGCTGGCCGGCATGAAGACGGTGCAGAAGGCACGCACTGATCTTTACAACGTCCTAACGTCCGAGCAGAAAGCCGTTGCGGATCGCTTCTTCGGCGGCCCGCACGCTTAATAAGATTGTCGCGGTAGAATGTCGAGGCGGGCTTTGCCCGCCTCGTTTTGATCGACGTTTCTAGAAGCAGGAGCTCCCATGAAAAACCAGTACCCACTAATGTTCATCTTGGTCGCGCTTTCCCTCGCGGAACCCGCCGCCCTTCATGCGGCCGACACGCAACGACAGCAGGAGGTTGCGCGGCGTGGGGCGCAGGTGATGCCATTCGACCTTGAGCAGACGATACACCTGTTTCAACCATTGAACGACGGCGGCGCACAGCGCGTCACCGCCAAGGACCCGAAGAACGAAGAGCAGATCAGGTTGATTCGCACGCACCTGAAAGATGAAGCGAACCGCTTTAGTCGCGGCGACTTCTCGGACCCCATGAAGATCCACGGCGCCGACATGCCGGGCATTGCCGAGCTTTCACGCGGCGCAGCGCGTATCGGCGTGCGTTACACCGAGCTGTCCGACGGCGCCGAGATTCGTTACACCACGAAAGATCCCGCGTTGATCGACGCAATTCATAGATGGTTCCAGGCGCAGCTCCACGACCACGGGCCTCACGCGACCATGCCTGCACGCTAAGACGGGTCCAGCCGAAGCGTGGTTTCGGCGGGGGGAAACGCATCACCTGCTCAGTGAATTAACCGTTGGTTGCGGTGGGCGTCCGGTAGTAGGTTGATCCATGTCAATACGCCTCACTACGTGCCACGCTATTTTGAGGGTTGACTGAGCTGACAAGCGCAACCAAAAAGGAGTCGCCGTGCCGGTCGTTACCGCCCGCGAAGTGACGAAGACGTACCTTGCCGGGAATGTCGACGTACCGGCCGTGCGCGGCGTGGACTTCGAGATCAACGCTGGCGCCTTCGTCGCCTTTATCGGCCCCTCGGGTAGCGGCAAGACCACACTCCTTAATATGATCGGTGGGCTCGACAAGCCGAGCGCCGGCACGCTCAAGGTGCTCGACACCGACATCGCTACCCTCGACCGCTCCGCTGCCGCCGACTTCCGCGGCGCCAACCTCGGATTCATCTTTCAGGATTTCAATCTGATTCCGGTGCTTACTGCCTACGAGAACATCGAATATCCGCTGCTAATGGTCCAGGACTGGCCCGCGGACAAACGCCGCGCGCGCGTCACAGAGCTGCTGGAGGCGGTGGGGATGAGCGATCAGGCGGACAAACGCCCGGACCAGCTCTCGGGCGGTCAGAAGCAGCGCGTGGCGGTGGCGCGCGCGCTCGCCACGAACGCCAAACTGGTGCTGGCTGACGAGCCGACGGCAAACCTCGACCACGATACCGCCTATCGCATCATCGCGCTCATGAAAAAGATGCGCGACGAATTCGGCACCACCTTCATTTTCTCCACTCACGATCCCAAGATCGTGGGCGAGGCAGAGACGACCTTTACGCTCGAGGACGGGCGACTGGTGAATGGCAGAGGCGCCCATGTTTAAAATCCTCAAGCTCGCCGCGCGCAACCTAGCGCGTTACTGGCGCCGAACCCTGCTCACTGCGGGGCTCATCATCCTCGGCATGGTGGCGGTGCTTCTGTTCATCTCGGTTTCCGGTTCCTTCAAGAACGTCATCGTCGGCCAGATCACCGACTCCATGCTCGGGCACCTGCAAGTACACCGGCGCGGCTACGTCGCCTCGATCGACAATCTGCCGCTCAATCTCAACATGCAGCCGAGCGCGGTGGCGAAGGTCGAGCAGGCACTAGGTGGCATGACGGAAATCGCCGCCTGGTCGCCGCGCATAAAGCTGGGCGCCATGTTCAGCAATTTCACCGAGAACACCAGCATCCGCTTGAACGGCGTGATCCCCGAACGCGAGGTCGCGACCGTGCCGCTACTGCCCGGGCGCCTGATACAGGGCAGCGCCGCGAACGGGCTCGTCGAACGCGACAAGATCCTGGTGCCCGAAATCCTGGCCCGGGGCATGAAGCTCGGGGTGGGCGACACCATTGTCCTCGTGGCCACCAACCGCGACGGTTCCGTCAACGGCAAGACCTTCGTCGTGCAGGGCGTGCTCGGCGATGTCACCGGGCCCGGCGGGCGCGACGGCTATATCCAGCTCGACGATGCGCGCGAATTGCTGCGCATGACGGAGCCCGAGGTGAGCGAGATCGCCACCCGTCTGAAGAACCCAGCGCGTTTCAACCAAATCAAGACACAGCTCGAACAGGCGCTCGCGGACGCGCGCAACGCGCAAGCTCAGCCGGCGTTCGAGGTGCATACCTGGGAGGGGTTGTCGCCGTTCGCCAACATCGCGCACATGATCGACCTGCTCGACGTCTTCATCCGCATCATGCTGGTCGGCATCGTGCTGATCTCGGTAATGAATGTGATGATGATGGCGGTGTACGAACGCATTCGCGAAATCGGAGCGATCTCGGCCATCGGCACGCCGCCGCGGCGGATTCTGGCGCTCTTTATATATGAGGGTCTGCTGCTCGGGCTCATCGGCACCTTGATCGGCACGGCACTGAGCCTCGGGCTCGTTTATGTCTTGAACGTCTGGCGGGTCCACTTCGCCTTCGCACGCCAGGTCATCGAGCTCGCGCCGTCCATCGCGGCCACCGATGTGCTGTTGATCGGCGCGATCGTGCTCGTCGTGGCGGTCGCCGCCAGTCTGCAACCGGCGTGGAAGGCGGCACGCATGGACCCGATCCAAGCGCTGCGCCATGTGTAGGCGCCGGCCCGCCTTCTTTCTCGCGTTCCTCGCGCTGCTTGCACCCGGCGCGGCGCTCGCCCTCGACGGCGATGAAATCCTGCGCCAGGTCGATCGCAAGCTCAACCCGGAGTCGTACGAGATGTATCGCAAGCTGATCAACATCGAGCCGGATGGCAGAAAAAAGGAATTCGTGCTGTATACGGTCAAGAAAGGCCGCGAAAAATTGATCGCGCTCTTTCTCGATCCGCCGAGCGAGAAGGGCCGCGCCACCCTGCGCCTGGGCGACAATATGTGGCTCTACATCCCGGGTGTCGGCAAGCCGCTGCGCATCACCAGCCTACAATCGGTCGTGGGCGGCGTATTCAACAACGCCGACATCTTGAACCTCGACTACAGCGTCGAGTACAAGGTGGAGAAGTTCGTGGAGGACAAGGATGCATATCTCCTCGACCTCAAGGCGCGCACCGGCGCGGTCGCCTACGACCGACTCAAGATGCGCGTGGATCGCGCCACGCTCTCGCCGACCGAGATCGAGGCCCATGCCGCGAGCGGACTGCTCATCAAGACGCTTCGCTTCAAGGACATCAAGGACTTCGGCAACGGCATCCGCCGCCCGGCGGTGATGGAAACCGACAGCCCGCTCTACAAGGGTTACAAGTCGGTGATGATCTACGCGAACATCAAGCCGCGCACGCTACCGGACGAAGTGTTCACCCTCGACTACCTGCCGCGTGCCGGCGAGCTGCGTTGAGGGCGCCGCCGTGCACACCCGGTTGTTCGGGTGGTGTGCCGCCGCCCTCCTCGTCGTTTCGATCGCCGCGCAAGCTGAGAACGAATACAGCTTCGACGCCGCGCAGTTCGAGAAGAAATCGTTTGAGCTGAACGGCTTCGCCGAGCTGCGCGCTGAACGCTTCTCCCTGAACCAGGATGCCGCGCTCTACCAGCTGAACTTCTTCGATCAGCAGGCGCGTTCAACCCTCAATCGCACGACCGGAGCGCTGGAACTCTCCGGCCTCTACCGCGCCGGCATCGCCACCGTGCAAGCGACTGCGCACGGCGAGGCGTCGCGCGACGAGCAGCAATCCGACGATTCGACACGGCTGTATGAGGGTTATCTCACGCTCCAGCCCTCGGCCGACACGCGCATCGAGGCCGGCAAACGCACACTGCGCTGGGGCAAGGGCTACGCCTGGAGTCCCGTGGGTTTCGTCGAACGACCCAAGGACCCCAACGACCCGGAGTTGTCGCGCGAGGGTTTCGTGATGCTGGGCGGGAGCTTCATCCGCAGCGACGACGGGCCGCTCAAGACAATCAGTTTCGCGCCGCTGAACGTTCCGACCCGCGAGCACGTAAACGAAGATTTCGGCGCGGGGGACCATGCCAACCCCGCTGCCCGGTTGTCTTTGCTCGCCTACGACACCGATATCGACTTCCTCGTCCTCGGTAACGGCGCGCGCAGTGCGCGCTACGGCTTCGACTTCGCGCGCAACCTCAGCACCAACCTCGAAATTCACGGCGAGTGGGCGCGCATCAGCGATGTCACCAAACCGGTGCTCAACGCGAACGGCGCGATGACAACGCAGAGCGCCGCCGCCACAAGTTACTTGCTCGGAATGCGCTACCTCAGCGAGCGCGACACGACGACGATCCTCGAGTATTACTACAATGGTGCCGGCTACACCGAGTCCGAGATGCGCGACTATTTCACGTTCGTGCGCAACGCCTACCGGCAGTTCCTGGCGAGCGGCGACAGCACGCAAATTGCGCGGGCGCGCAATGCGCAGACGGCCTACGTACGCCCGAACCCGATGCGCCGCTATCTCTATCTGCGCGTGAGTCAGAAAGAGCCGTTCGACATCCTCTACTTCACGCCGGCCATCACGTTCATCGCGAACCTCGACGACCGCAGCTATTCGCTCGCGCCGGAGTTGCTTTACACCGGCGTCACCAATCTGGAGCTGCGCCTGCGGTTATTTTTCTTGTCTGGCGCGCAGCTCACGGACTTCGGCGAGAAGCAGAATGACCGACGGATTGAGTTACGCTTGCGCTATTATTTCTGAGCCGCGTGGATCGCG
>JBGPGJ010000092.1:0-7054 GCA_041483795.1 Sulfurifustaceae bacterium | reverse complement strand
GGCTAACTTTTGCGCGATGGTCTCAAGTGGAATCGAGGAGGTATTGGTAGCGAGCAGCGCCTCGCGGCGCACGCGCTTCTCGACGTCGCCGAATAGCGCCTGCTTGGCCTCGATCTTCTCCACAATCGCCTCGATCACCAGATCGGCGCGCGTAAGCCCAGCGCCCGCGAGGTCCGGCATCAACCGATCCATCGCCTCCTGTACGGCGCGCGCGTCCCTGAGGCTCTTTTTGTAAAAGGTGAAGGCGCGCTTCATCGTGTGCGCGAGGATCTCGGGCTTCTGGTCTTGAAGACTGACGTGAAAGCCTTTGTTCGCGGCCCAGATGGCGATGTCGCCTCCCATCACGCCCGCACCGATCACGTGCACGTGACGAATATCATGCGAGGCGGAGCGTCCGCGGCGCTTGAGTTCCTCGCCGACGAGGAATACGTGCACGAGGTTGCGGCTCGTGCGCGAAACCAGCAGCTCGCCCAGGGAAAGCGCTTCCTGCTCTTCGTTCGCTCTCTGCTTCCATAACTCGAGCACGCGGTAGGGCGCTGGATATTGATCGGGATGCGCACGTTGGCCCACGCGCTTGGTAAGCATCCGCACGACCAGCGGCCGCAGCGGTTTCCACGCCGGCAGGCGATTGAGCCACGACGCGCGCCGCGGTGCCGGGCGCGTGCGCAGAAAATGTTCAACCGCGCGCAGCAAGTGGCGTTCAGGAGCCACATCGTCCACTAACCCTAGCCGTCGCGCTTCCTTGGCGCCGACGGTGCGGCCGGTCAGCATGAGATCGAGCGCGGCGAGATCGCCCACGAGCGCGGGCAAGCGCACCGTGCCGGCAAAGCCGGGGTGAATACCCAAGCGCACCTCCGGCAGACCGAGGCGCGTGGCGGCATCTTCGCGCGCCACGCGATAGGTACACGCGAGCGCGAGCTCCAACCCGCCACCGAGGCAAGGCCCGTGAATCGCCGCCGCCGACGGAAACGGCAAGCTCGCGAGACGGCCCAGGATAAGCTGCCCCGCGCGCGCCAGCTCAGCCGCGCGCGCCGGATCGTTGACGCGATCGAACTCGCGCACATCCGCACCGACGATGAAACCTGACGCCTTGGCCGAGCGGATAACCAAGCCCTTGAGCGGTTTGCCTCCAAGTTCCGCGACATGCCGGTCGAGTTCTTCCAACACCTCGAACGAGAGCACGTTGGCCGATTGGCCGGCAACATCGAGCGCGAGCCAAGCGATGTCATTGCGGATTTCCAGTTGCCAGTGGCCGCGGTTCGCGCCACTGGCGCCCACGCCGTTACGTTTGGATTCCGGGAGGTTCATGCCGCACCTTTTTCGACGCGCAGCAACATCGCGCCGCCCTGGCCACCGCCGATGCATAGCGTAGCCACACCGAGACCGCCGCCTTTGCGCCGCAGCGCGTGCAGCAGATGCAGCGCCAGCCGCGCGCCGCTCGCGCCGATAGGATGCCCACAGGCAATTGCGCCGCCCTCCGGGTTGAGTCTTGCTGGATCCATGGCGCCGAGCGGCGCATCGAGCCCGAGTTCTTCGCGCGCGTATTGCGCGCTGTCCCACGCCGTCTGGCAGGCGAGCACCTGCGCGGCGAAGGCCTCGTTCAATTCCAATTGCACCAGATCGCGCATCTTGTAGTTGTGCCGCGTAAGCAGCCGCGCCACCGCGTGCACCGGCCCAAGCCCCATCTGCGCCGGATCGACCCCGGCCCATTCGTGACCGAGCAGTTCGCCGAGCACAGGCAAGCTATGGTGTTTGACCGCCTCCTCGCTTGCGAGCAGTAACATGGCGGCGCCGTCGGTCACCTGCGAGCTATTGCCGGACGTGACAAGCCCATACTTGCGATCGAACACGGGCCTCAGTTTCGCGAGCTGCGCCAGGTCGGTCTCGCGTCGCAGACCGTTGTCCTCGGCCACGTAACTGCCGCGGTTATCGTAGAGCGTCTCGACTTCGTGCTGCATCTGCCCCGCGTCGAAAGCGGCGGCGAGTCGCCGGTGGCTCTCGAGCGCGTAGGCGTCCTGGGCCTCGCGCGCGATACCGAAGCGATGCGCCAACATCTCGGCGGTCTGGCCCATATTGAGCTTGGCCAGCGGATCGGTGAGTCCGAGCAACAGCGCGTACACGGGTTTCAAGTGAGACAGACGAAACCGCGCCATGGCCCGCAGGCGCTGCCACGGATTCTTCGCACGCAACAGGCCGGCGAGCCAGGCGGTCATTTCGGTGTTCCACTGAATCGGTGCGCGGCTCATGGCCTCGGTGCCACCGGCGAGCACAAGATGGGCGAACCCGAGCGCAATGCGCTCGTAGCCGCTCGCCACGGCTTGCATGCCCGAGCCACAGTTGCGCTGCACCGTATGCGCCGGCATCTTCTTACCGCAACCCAGACGCAGCGCGATAATGCGGGCGATATTGGCCTCGTCCGGCGCTGGAATCACGCACCCGACGATGACTTCGTCGAGCGCTTCCGGCGCGAACGGCTGGCGCGCCAGCACCGGGCGCGCGCAGGCGACGGCGAGATCGGCAGCGCTGAAGGGCCCCGGCTCGCCGCGCGCCTTCAAAAACGGCGCGCGTGCACCATCTACCACGTATACCCGAGTCTGCGCCATCGAAAATCCCTTCTGTTCCAGCTTACTGAAATGTACTTGCACTAGTCTGACGAGTGCAACTCGCCATCGGCGGCCAATTCAGGCAATGAGCGACACTTTGAGCTTGAACCGCGTGGCCGCCGCCGCCATCGCCTTGTCCGCGGTGACGAGCGATAACTTCTCGTTGAACGCAACGGCGAGATGCAGCGCATCCAACGTGCGAACGGTAGTCTTGAACTGAGCGATCAGATCGCGCGCGCGAAGGTAATGGTCCGCGTTCAGCGCCATTTTGCGGTAATAGCCTCCCGTCAGATGTGTGGCGAATTCGCCCAAAATTTTTCTAGCCTTTGTCTCGCTGAAATCTCCGTGGCGCTTTTTCTTGGCAATTAATGCAAAGAACTCGACCTCCGTGAGCAGGCTAACCACCGGCTTGTCCACCGCGCGTAGCGCCGCCTCGGCCGTTGCACTCAACGGCTCGGGACAATAATATGCCCCGAGCACGCTCGTATCCACATACACGCTACTCATCGTGCGTTGCGCTCCTGGCGTAGAAATCGTACCGACGGCGTGCCCCGGCCACCGATGCCCGCGCGAAAATCCTTTAGCGATGGCAAGCGCCTAGTCACGCGTTCGGCCGGAGCCAATCGCGCGACTGCTTGACCGCGTCGAGTCAGAACGACCTCCTCGCCGCGCTCGACTTGGTCCACCAATTCGCTTAAGCGCTGGCGGGCTTGACGGATATTTACGGCCTTCATGGAACGGTCCCTCATTGTGTACGCACATAGTGTACACCAAAAACCCGCCGCACCGGCTAGATCGCCTCCGGCGGAAAATCGTCCACCCGTACCACCGCCCGACGCAACCGGTCGGCCTCGCGCACGATTTCACCCTCGGCTGCCGACAACACCCCAGCGCGCGTAGCTTCGCGCAGCTGGGCATCGAGATCGCCGTGCAGCAGTGGATGGTCCTCGACAAATGCCTGAAGTTTTTTCTCCAGCGCCTCGGCGGCAATCGCTGCCGGCAGCGCAAGCTCAATGCGTCCCAATTGATCGCCCTCGCCTTTCGGCACATGGATTCCCGCGGTCAGACGATCGCGAACGGCCGAGGGCGAAAGCAGCAACGCGGCCACCTCGTGACCGAGCCGGTCGTGCGGCGGGTGATGGCGCCGCCCGATCGGGAACAAAAGTCCGCCGAGGAACCAACCCAGAAACGGCGGAAAATTCTTGAGCACGACCACCATCGTTCTCTCGGCTTGGTGCAAACAGTAATCGCAGGCAAAACGCAATAGCGGCTCGTCTTCGCGCGGACGGGCGTCATCCTCGAAGCGCTTGATGGCGGCGCTCCCTAGATACAAGTACGAGAGCACGTCCGCCAATCGACCGGAAATCTTCTCACGGCGTCGCAGGGCGCCGCCGAAGGCGAGCATGGCGGCGTCGGAAATCACGGCGAACGCCGCCGACAGCCGCGTGAGCTTTTGCGCGTAGCGGCGCGCGCGCCCCGTCAACGGGGCGAGCACAAAATACGCGCCGGTCAGCCCCATCCAAAAAGCGCGCGCGACGTTGGAGATCATGAAACCGATGTGGCCAACGAACGCCTTGTCGAAACGACGCACGGCGCGTTTCGGATCGGAATCGGCGACCGCTTCCATTTCCTCGCGCACATAAGGATGGCAGCGGATCGCGCCTTGACCGTAGACAATGAGTGTGCGCGTTAGAATGTTCGCGCCCTCGACCGTGATCGCGATGGGAAGCGCCTGATACGCGCGCCCGAGCAGGTTTTGCGGACCGAGACAGATGCCGCTGCCACCGTGAATATCCATGGCGTCGTTCACCACGCGACGCATGTGTTCGGTGAGTTGATACTTCACGATCGCCGAGGCCACGGCCGGTTGCTCGCCGGCGTCGAGGGCGCGTGCGGTAAGCGTACGTGCGGCGTCCATGAAATAGGTGTAACCGGCGATGCGCGCCAGCGGTTCTTCCACACCCTCGAAGCGTCCGATCGGGAGCTTGAACTGCTTGCGGATGCGGGCGTAGGCGCCGGTGGCGCGCGCGGCGAGTTTGCCGGCGGCGACGGACAGCGCCGGCAGCGAGACCGAACGCCCGGCGGCCAGACAGTCCATCAACATACGCCAACCCTGTCCCACGCGTTCGGCACCGCCGATTACCCACTCCATCGGAATAAATACGTCTTTACCCCAATTGGGGCCATTCTGAAACGGAATGTTGAGCGGGTTGTGACGCGTGCCGATGTGCACGCCCGGCAGGTTGGTCGGTATGAGCGCGAGCGTAATACCGACATCTTCCTTGTCGCTCAATAGGTGCTGTGGATCGAACAACCGGAACGCGAGCCCGAGAAGGGTCGCCACCGGCCCGAGGGTGATGTAACGCTTCTCCCAGGTCAGCCGAATACCGAGCGTGTCTTTGCGCCCCTGGAATTCCGCGCGGCAGACGAAACCGCGGTCGGGGATGGACGAGGCGTCGGAACCGGCATCCGGGCCGGTGAGCGCAAAACACGGTACTTCCTCGCCGCGCGCCAGGCGCGGCAGATGGCGATTGCGCTGCTCGTCGGTACCGTAGCGGATAAGCAACTCCGCCGGCCCGAGCGAGTTCGGCACCATCACCGTCACCGCCGCCGTGAGCGAGCGCGAGGCGATTTTCATCACGACGGCCGAGTGTGCCTGTGCCGAGAACTCGAGACCGCCATAGCGCGTGGGGACGATCATCCCGAAAAGGCCGCGCTCTTTAATAAAGCGCCAGATCTCGGGTGGCAGGTCGCGCCGCGTGTGCGTGATGTCCCAGTCATCGAGCCTACGGCAAAGTTCTTCCACCGGTCCGTCGAGAAACGCCTGCTCTTCCGTACTCAGCCGCGCTGCCGGCATTGCAAGAAGTTTTTTCCAGTCGGGCCGGCCGCTGAAAAGATCGGCCTCCCACCACACCGTGCCGGCATCGAGCGCCTCGCGTTCGGTGGTGGACATCGGCGGCATAATGCGCCGAAAGATGGCGAACACACGATTGCTCACCAGCGCCCGACGCAGCAGCGGCACGTTGAGCGGAAACGCCAATAAAATAAAAACGGCCCAGACTATCCACAGCCAAACGATGGAATGCGAACCAAAATGGGTGCAAAGGCCAAGAACGACGGCGATGCCGAGCGTCCAGACAACAAGCGGTGCGCGGAAATATGCCAGCGCCCATGCCGCCGCTATCGCTATCAAAATCCAGAGCAGGAATCCCATCTTTTAAGTTGCCCTTAGAGCGACTCGCGCCGCGACGTTATGCGATCGTGTCTATTCCCATCTGAGAACACTCTACGTCAGTGGGTGATTAGTGCGTAACCGCCGAATTACCCGCGCGGCATCGATATAATCCCGGGTTTATGAATACAATACCTCTTTTTCGTTCTTCTTCTCCAGTAGTTTTCCGGCACCAGTACGATTAAGCTCATCGCTTCCAGGGAAAGCGGCATAAAGCCATGGAACTGACCCTTCCGCTCATCGCTTTGCCGGCAGTCGTCGCCTTGATTCTGAAAGCGGCGGTGTACGTTTATACCCGCATCTCTTCGGTAACGCGCAATTTGGAAACAAGGCTGTTCCTGCTTTTCCTTTTATTTCTCGCGATCCAGAACGTTGCCGAAATATCCGGCCTGTACTCTCTGAACGTTAACGGCGTATTGCCCTATTTCGCGGCGAAGCTATTCTACGCCTCCGTCATCGCAGCCCTAGCACCGCTATTTCACCTCGCCTTGTCCCTAGCATGCGATGAACAGCATTGGGCCAGAAAAATTGGCCCGTCCTTTATCTATCTTTCCGCTGTTGTGCTGGAAATATTACTTATCTCCCCGTCTTGGCTGATACAGGATTTCGAAATCCTCGACTACGGCATCGGATTTAGCGTCACGCGCGTACCTGGTCCGCTTTATGCCCTATTTGAATTCTATGTAATCGGGATTTTTTGTGGCGTATTGGGTTTGTCCTTATACGGATCAAGGAAAAAAGATACCGGCAAAAAACGGGTGAAAAATTCTCTGTTGATGATCGCCATAGCTCCGATTGCGATCGTGGCATTGCTTGCGCTTGGGTTGTTGCATTTTGGGATTAGGTGGATAAATTGGTCGGTGACGTTTCCAATTATGATTACGTACTTCCTGATTGTTACTGCTAATGCCATCCACAACCATCGCTTTCTTGACACAAAATTGCGCAACGATGAACTCGTACTTACTCGTAAACGATTGATAGGGGCACGACGTCAACTGCACGCGTTTGAGGAACGCGTGGTTCGACTGCAAGCGCAAAACCAGCAACAGCTGGCACAAAACGTTCAATCCACGAACGACGCGCTGCCGCCATCGTCAGATCCAACAGATCTGTCGAGACCCCTCGATGATGACGTTGCCGAATTCGAAGCACGCCTTATCGCGCGAGCGCTAAAGCGCTGCCAAGGCAACAAAGCTCAGGCTGCACGCTTGCTTGG
>JBGPGJ010000091.1:0-7055 GCA_041483795.1 Sulfurifustaceae bacterium | reverse complement strand
GGCAGACGCATCGTGGTGCGCAACGTTTCTGGAATTTCCGTGAAACGTGGACGGACATTGATCCGGCCGATGACTTTGTCGTCCTGCGCCAGCGCTACCGGCACCACATCGAATTCCCGCGCTACGCCGCCCCTCTCGATTTCGATGTGCAGCGCTTTACCGGGGCTGGCGCTGACGATCTTCACAACTTCCTCCCAGGTTTCGACGCGCTGACCGTTTACGCGCCGGAATCGGTCGCCCACCTCAAAACCGGCGCGCTTGGCCGGTCCGTCTTCGAGCGCGCCGATCACGGGAAGGGGTTCCGGGAAATAACCGATGAGCCCGATGCCGCGTTCGACGAGTCCGGCATTGACCTCTTGCGTCGGAAAGTTCGACAGATCGAGCACGCGCGTTTGCGGAACACCCTCCGGATCGCGCACCTCGATCGTCACGCGCTCACGATCGAGTGCGCGTTCGAAAAGATGCAACCGGCGCTGATCCCAGGTCAGAACCTCTTTATTGTCTATCTTGAGAATTTCATCGCCCACGCGAAAACCCGCCTGTTGCGCCAGCGATCCGTCGAGCACCCGCCCCACCACCGGTTTGAGACCGTCCACGCCGGTGGCGAAGATGAGCCAGTACGCGAGGATTGCGAAGATAAAGTTAAACAGCGGTCCGGCGACGACGACCGCCATACGCTTCCACACAGGTTGGCGATTGAAGGCGCGATGGCGTTCTTTCGCCGGAACGTCGCCTTCGGTTTCGTCCAGCATTTTCACGTAGCCGCCGAGCGGCACGGCGGCGATCACGAATTCCATACGGTCGTGCCCGACGCGTCGGACCCAAAGCGGTCTACCGAAACCGACCGAGAAACGTAGTACCTTGATGCCGAGTCGGCGCGCAACCCAAAAATGTCCGAACTCGTGCACCACGACCAAACTGCCGATGGCGACGATGAACGCCGCCGCGTAGAGCAGGATATCCATCACGACGCCCCCTGACGCCGGCGCTCAAAGCGGCCAGCGATGAATTCCTCGGTGACGGCGCGCGCCTGCGCGTCGTCGGTAAGTACGTTGTCGAGCGTCGGTGTAGAGTCTGTCCGGGCGCGCGCTAGGGCGTATTCGATCGCGCGCGGAATATCGGTAAAGCCGATCCGGCGATCCAGAAACGCTTGCACCGCGATCTCGTTCGCCGCGTTCAGCACCGCGGGCGCAGTGCCACCCCGGCGCGTGGCCGTATAGACCAGATCGAGGCAAGGGAAGCGCGTGCGATCGGGTTCGGCAAACTCGAGTTGCCCGAGACTCACCAGGTCGAGCGGCGCCACGCCGGACTCGATGCGCTCGGGCCAAGCGAGCGCGTGCGCGATCGGCACGCGCATGTCGGGATGGCTCATCTGGGACAGCACTGAACCATCATCGTACTCGACCATGGAGTGAACAATGCTCTGTGGGTGCACCACGACCTGGACCTGCTCCGGCGTTACACCGAAAAGCCAACACGCCTCGATCACTTCGAGCCCCTTGTTCATCAGTGTCGCTGAGTCCACCGAAATTTTGCGCCCCATCACCCAAGTCGGATGTGCACAGGCCTGTTCCGGCGTGACCGCGGCCAGCTCGTACGCCGGCGTATTGCGAAACGGTCCGCCGGAGCAGGTAAGGAATATCCGGCGCACGGGAGCGCGAGTGCCGGTGGTAAAACCGCCAGGCATGCACTGAAAGATGGCGTTGTGTTCGCTGTCCACCGGCAGCAGCGCCGCACCGCTACGACGCGCCTCGTCCATAAAGAGCCGGCCGCACATCACCAGCGGTTCCTTGTTGGCCAGCAACACGCGCTTACCCGCGCGCACGGCCGCAAGTGTCGGCAAGAGTCCCGCCGCACCGACGATGGCGGCAACAACGATAGAGGCCTGCGGATCGGTCGCGATCGCTTCCAGTCCTTCGGGGCCGACAAGCGCTTCCACCGCCACACCGTGCGCGCGTAACCCGGCTTTCAGTCGCTCCGCAGCGGCTGGATCGAGCATGACTGCTTTCTGCGGCCGGAAGCGACGGCACTGCTCGATCATCCGTTCCACCTGCGTGGAGGCGCTCAACGCGACGACACGGAACCGCTGTGGATGGCGTGCGAGCACGTCGAGCGTGGCCCCGCCGATGGAACCCGTCGAACCCAGTATCGTAACGCCTTGTCTCGAATCGCCTGTCATAAGGTACGGAACAGCCAATGCCAACCAAGCGCGAACACGGGCAATGCGGCGGTGAGCGCATCGATGCGATCGAGCGCGCCACCGTGACCGGGCAGCAGCCGGCCGCTGTCTTTGACGCCGGCAATGCGTTTAAACTTGCTTTCCAGCAAGTCTCCCAGCACGGAAAAAAATGCGGTCACGATCGCGAGTCCGATCCACCACATCAACTCACCCCCGCGGTAACGCCAAACTAGTGTACCGCCAATCCATGCCACCAGCGTCACGCCGGTCACAGCGCCGATCACACCCTCCACCGTTTTACCCGGACTGATCGCCGGTGCGAGCTTGGTGCGTCCAAAAAAATGCCCCACGAAATACGCCGTCGTATCGGCGACCCACACCAGCACCAGCCCGAACAGCAGTATCCGCGGGCTGCGCGGATCCGCCGCGTGCAGGTAATACATCGCCACCCACGCGGGCACCAGAATCAGAAATCCGCCGAGGTAACGCGCCGCGATACTGTCAAGCCAGCCTTCATGGACACCCGGCCGGCGCACGAGTTCAACCAGCGCCACCAACCACCACGCTGTGCCGACCAGCAACACGCCGAGCGTTGTTTCTCGGTTAGCCGCCATCAGCAGCGCGCCGAACGACAACAGGGCGGCGCAGTAAACCAGCCGTGCTTCGCGTCCGCCCACACGCGTGAGCCCGCTCCATTCCCATGCACCCGCGGCGAAGAACAACCCGAAACACGCCGCGACCCAAACCGAGGGAAGATAGAATAGCGCCAGAACCAGCGGCGGCAGGAGTACTGCCGCCGTGAGGATGCGTAAACTAAGCACGGCGCGCCGCTTCAACCTGTTCACCGGTCAGGCCGAAACGACGTTGACGCCCCGCGTACCAAGCCAGGGCCTGCTCCAACTGCACGCGGTCGAAATCGGGCCATAACACCGGCGTAAAATAGAGCTCCGTGTACGCAAGCTGCCATAGCAGAAAATTGCTGATGCGTTGCTCGCCACCGGTACGGATGAAGAGGTCCGGTTCCGGCGCATCGGCAAGGCACAGATACCGCGCCACCGTCTCAGGCGCGATATCCTGCGCTCGAATCTCGCCAGCGCTGACACGGCGCGTCACCTCAGCGCAGGCCCGCGCCATGTCCCAGCGGCCACCGTAGTTGGCGGCGATCGTGAGCGTGAGCCCGGTGTTATTCCGCGTCAGCGTCTCGGCCTCGCCGATCGCACGCGCGATCTTCGGTCCAAAGCGCTCACCGTCGCCGATCACGCGGAAGCGCACGTTGTTCTCGTGCAACTTGACGACCTCCTGCTCCAGCGCGCGGGCGAATAAATCCAACAGCATTTGCACTTCCTGCGCCGGTCGCCCCCAGTTTTCGCTCGAAAACGCGAACAGCGTCAGGTGCGCAACGCCCTGCTCGCCGCAGGCGGCGACCGTCTCGCGCACGCGCTCTTGCCCCTTGCGATGACCGGCGATGCGCGGCAACCCGCGGCGCGAGGCCCAGCGACCGTTACCGTCCATGATGACGGCGACATGCCGCGGCGGAGCCAGGGTGGCGGATTCGGCGGGTGACAACGGCGCGGTCATGCTGGCTTCCTCAGACCTGCATCAGGTCCTGTTCTTTCGCTGCCACCAGCTTATCCACCTCGGCGATAAACTTGTCGGTGAATTTCTGGATCGCCTCTTCGGCGCGCTCGTCTTCGTCTTCGGCGATGAGTTTCTTCTTAAGAAGATCCTTCAGGTGCTGGTTCGCGTCGCGGCGCACGTTACGGATCGCGACGCGCGCGGTTTCGCCTTCGGCGCGCACATGCTTGCCAAGTTCCTTGCGCCGCTCTTCGGTGAGCGCCGGTAGCGGCACGCGGATCACGGTGCCCGCGGGCGCGGGGTTGAGCCCCAGATCGGACTCGCGGATCGCCTTCTCAATCGCCTGCACCATGCTCTTGTCCCACGGCGTTACGGTGAGAGTGCGCGCATCGGAGGCGGCGATATTCGCCACTTGACTGAGCGGCGACTTTTGACCGTAGTAGTCCACACGCACCTGGTCAAGCAAACCGGGATGCGCGCGCCCCGCGCGAATCTTGCCGAGGTCATTCCTAAGGGTTTCCATGGATTTCGTCATCCGGGCTTGCGCCTCTTGCTTAATCTTGTCCACCGAGTCCGTCATAGGCCGTCTCCGCTTTTCATCAGTGTGCCCTCCCGCTCGCCCATCACCACTTTGAGCAGACTGCCAGGCCGGTGAATGGAGAACACTCGCACCGGCAGATTGTTATCGCGGCAAAGCGCGACCGCGGTCGCGTCCATCACTGCCAGCCGCTTGTCCAGCACTTCGTCGTAGCTCACGACGTCGTAGCGCCGAGCGTCGGCGTGCTGGCGCGGATCGCGGTCGTAAACCCCGTCCGCTTGGGTTGCCTTCAGCACGATATCGGCGCCGATCTCGGCACCGCGCAGGCTCGCAGCCGTGTCGGTGGTGAAAAACGGGTTGCCGGTACCGGCGGCGAAGATCACGACACGCCCGCGTTCGAGATAGCGAATCGCGCGGCGCCGAACATAGGGCTCGACCACCTGCTCCACGCGCAGCGCCGACTGCACTTGCGCCGGTACGCCCGCGCGTTCCAGTACGTCCTGCAACGCGATTGCGTTCATGATCGTTGCGAGCATGCCCATGTAGTCGGCTTGGGCACGATCTATTCCGGAGGCGGTTCCGGCCATGCCGCGAAAGATGTTGCCGCCGCCGATTACGACCGCCAACTGCACACCGGCGTCCACCACCGACTTGATCTCGTGCGCGATGCGTTCGATCGTCGCACCATCAATGCCGTAACTCCCCGGACCCATCAAGGCCTCGCCCGAGAGCTTGAGCAGTACGCGTCGGTAGGCGGGGGGTCGGGTCAAGCGTCAGTCTCCTCTCACAGTCGCTAACACCTCGGCGGCAAAATCGGCCGACTTCCTCTCAATTCCCTCACCCACTTCAAACCGTACGAAACGAATCACCTTGGCGTTGTTGCCCTGCAGCAGCTTCTCCACCGCGGTATCCGGGTCTTTCACAAACGGCTGACCGAGCAATGTGATCTCATTGAGAAATTTATTGACACGACCGTCCACCATTTTCTCGACGATGTTCGCCGGCTTGCCGGAGACTTTGGCCTGCTCGGCGAAGATTTCCTTTTCCTTCGCAATCGCATCGGCCGGCACCTGTTCTTTCGAGACGTATTCCGGGCGGCTCGCCGCGACGTGCATGGCAAGATCTTTGGCAAGACTCTCGTTGCCACCCTCGAGTTCGACCAGCACGCCGATCTTGCGACCGTGCACGTAGCCGCCGACGGCACCGCTACGCGCCTGATAACGCGTGAAGCGGCGCACGCCGATGTTCTCCCCGAGTTTCATCACCAGTCCCTCGCGCGCCTGCGCCACCGTCTCAGCGCCCTTCCTGATCGGCAATGCATAGAGCGCGTCCACGCCAGCAGGGTTGTTCGTCGCCACACACTCGGCCACGGCGGTTGCGTACGCAATGAAATCATCGCCCTTGGCGACGAAGTCGGTCTCGGTATTTACTTCGACCATCGCCGCCAGCTTGCGATCGGGACTGACGTACATGCCGATCGCGCCCTCGGCCGCGGTGCGTCCGGCCTTTTTCTCAAGTTTCGACCCCGCCTTCTTACGCAGCAATTCGGCGGCGGCGTTGATATCGCCGCCGGTCTCCATGAGCGCGGACTTGCACTCCATCATGCCGAGGCCGGTGCGGCTGCGCAGCTCTTTCACCTGTTGTGCGGAAATATTCATGTCACTCCTCGAACGATTCCATGCCGGCCGCATGCCAAGCGTTTCGGCCGCCGATAGAAACAAGGGGGCACCGCCCCCTTGTTTTGCTATCTAGCTATTCCTCGGTCGCACCCGGAATGTCGGCAGCAGGCGTCTTGCCCGGCCCGCGCTTGTCCGTGGGATTTCCGGCGGGATTTCCGGCGTCCGCTTCTTCGGGCGCCACGGTCGGCACCTCGATCTTGCCCGGCTTGCGCTTGGCGACAACCTTGACCTTGGGTTCTTCTTTCACCTCGACGAACTCGTCGTCGCCCGTGGTCATGGCGACCTCACGGCTGGAAGCACCTTCGATCACGGCGTCCGCGGCGGCAGCGGCGTACAGACGGATCGCCCGGATCGCGTCGTCGTTGCCGGGGATGATGTAATCCACGCCATCGGGCTTGCAGTTCGAATCCACCACCGCAACGACCGGGATATTGAGCTTGTTCGCCTCGGCCACTGAGATGTATTCGTGACCGACGTCAATCACGAACAGCGCGTCCGGCGGGCGATCCATGTTCTTGATGCCACCGAGGCTTTTTTCGAGTTTCACGCGTTCGCGATCGAGTTCGAGAATTTCTTTCTTGACCAGCTTGGCGGTCATGGCTCCGTCGGCGAGCGTGCTTTCGAGACTCTTCAGCCGCTCGATGCTCTTGCGCACCGTGCGCCAGTTGGTGAGCATGCCGCCGAGCCAGCGGTGGCTGACATACGGTGTGCCGGCACGCGCGGCCTCTTGCGCCACGATCTCACCCGCCTGCTTCTTGGTGCCGACGAACAGCACCGTGCCGCCGTTGGCGGCGAGTTGCTTCAGGAAGCCCATCGCCTGATTGAACAACGGCAACGTCTGTTCGAGATTGATGATGTGGATTCTGTTGCGCTCGCCGAAAATATACGGGCGCATCTTGGGATGCCAAAACCGCGTCTGGTGGCCGAAATGCACGCCGGCCTCCAGCATCTGACGCATGCTGACGTTATTCATGTTCGCTCCTTTGGGTTTTTCCGCCGTGGGTCCCATGCGTCAATCGCGCACCGATCGGTCTAGTACGCGACACCCGGACGCATGTGACGACCCACGTGTGGGTTGAGGTTT
>JBGPGJ010000090.1:0-7087 GCA_041483795.1 Sulfurifustaceae bacterium | reverse complement strand
ATCGTCCGCGTCTGGCGCAGCGAGAGGCTTCTGCGTTTGCCGGAAAAATGATCTGCGCTTCTTTAATCCTGCCATCCGCAAAGTCCGAAGCAACCAACACACTGTTGGGCGACGAGGGCAGGGCGCAGGGATGTTTCAGTGTTAAGACTCGAATGCAGTTTCCCCGCGTTTCAAGTACTCTGATCGCTTGAGCCTTGAGCGAAAATTAATCTGTCACCTTTTTGGAAAATTCATTCAGACGTTGGAGAAGCTATAGGGGCGCGCATTACAGTTCCGCCCACGCGGGCGACCGAGAAGCGAGAAGGAAAAAGGGTAGCGTCCCCTTTGGGTCTACCAGTCAAAGCGCACCTACATCCGATTCGTTCAGCGGAATCGGATTCACTCAAAACATAACCCTACCTCTTCGGCCGCGGGGTAGCTTACTTTTTCGAACCGCAGGTGTTTATCCCGAGCATGGCGTACGGCGGGCAATAACCGAACACCGCGGTGGCGAGTGGAGCGAGCCCAATCAGGCCCCACCAGCGGGCGTTGCCTTCCAAGACAAACAGCAGGCTCAAAATGGCGAGCCCGACCAGTGCACGGATGATGCGGTCGGTGGTACCTACGTTGATGGTCATGCTGTGTCTCCTACTTGGGTGGATCGGCAGGTAATGAGCCAACGCCGATGAAATCCATAGTGTGCTCCATTCCAAAAAAGGCACATTGGTTAAAAAACGCGGTGTCATGCGTTGCATCCACAGCCCGCCGCGACAGGTCCGCCTTGCGTTTTCCCCAGGAGGTCGTTCGCAAGTTCGTCGGTCTTACCCTGAGCGCCCTTGCGCACCCTCTTCCCGACTTCGATGGCCTCGGCGATTTCATCGTCGGGAACGCCCTGCGCGCGGGCCTTGCCCACGTGATACTTCAAGCAGGCGTGGCAATTGGCGCCGACAGATGTACCGACGGCGATTAGTTCTTGCGTTCGATTATCGAGTTTCATATGGTGCCACCTCGTCTTTATCCTAATAGACGAGTCGGGCTACCAAAAGGATACAGTGGGGTTACGCCATCGTAAGGTGGATATCGCCCTTGTGGTCGCATGCGAGTTCATTGCGTTCGTCGCGATAAAAGTCGCATCCTCCCTTAAGATTTTTCTTAAGTTCCCGCCGTGCCCGGTGTAGTCGGATCTTAACCGTGTCCAGGCTCACGCTCAGGACGTCCGCGATTTCGCTATTCTTCAGTCCCTCGATTTCGCTCAGGACGATGACGGTTCGATAGTTATGCGGGAGATCGTTGATATATCGCTTGATACACTCGTTCATCTCCACCCGGATCGCCTCGGTATCGACAGAAGGCGCTTCCTGGTCGACTGACGCATTGGGTTTATCCTCATCCACGTCATCCGCCGACATCCGTCGGCCGGGCGATCTCACCGTCGCCGCATGGCGCGCGGGGCCGCTTCGAAGCCAATCCAACGCCGTGTTGGTGGCGATCCGGTAAATCCAGGTTGAGAGAGAAGCCTCCTCGCGAAAATTCTGGAGCCCGTCGCTAACCTTTACAAAAACGGATTGGGTCAAATCCTCGGCCTCTTGCGCACCGACCAGCCGTGTCAAATAGCGCAGAATCTTTGGCCGGAAGGTGTCGTGGATTTGATTGAATTCAACGTCGGTGTTGCTCATGTAATCTTGCTCTCCTAAATCATTAGCAAGATATGCGGATTCAAGAGCAAGATCCTTGATTTACATCAACGCTCCCACTCAGTTGCCGGGAATATCCCGCGACGAGGGCGGGGCGCAGGGATGATTCAGTACTGGCAAGAATCGTATGCAGTTTCCCCGCGTTGGCGGTGTTGCTGCATCCCGAAGTGCACGTCAAGATCACCGTTACTGTCATTGGCGACAAGTAATTAAGCAGCCGTAGAAGACCGTCCCAGGACTTTTGCATCTGGCCGCTGATCGGCGCCCCGGTGTAACACCGGGGCGGGCTGTGTATAGTAATCGTGCTCCGTAGCTCAATTGGATAGAGCAGCGGGACAACGAGGGCGCTGCATCTGGAAAATGAGCGACCGGCCCGCAGGTTGGAGGTTCGAATCCTTCCGGAGCAACCAAACAAAAAAGCCCAAGGTCTCCGCCTTGGGCGTTTTTGTTAGCTTCTGTGGTCAACGGGACAGCGAGGAAGCTGCTGCATCTGGATGTACACACTGTATACGTCCTGCAGGCGACTTTGCAATATTGTGTTAGTACCGCGACAATCGTATGCAGTTTTCCCGCGTTTCAAGTACTCTGACCCCTTGATCCTTAATGAACGGCCGCCCGCTAGTCCATCGGTGAGCGCTGTTGAGTAGTTTCTCCTGTTTACGTAAATTCAATCGGCTTCTGACATGTGTCGCTCGAGGTTCACGATAGACTGGAAAAACATGGACGATCATTTCCTTAAAAAGATTCCCGCGTGGGTTTACGTTCTTCTTGGCCTAGCCATACCGGCGATTACCGGCTTGATCACCATCATTGATCGAATTTGGCCGGACCGACCAGATGTCCGCGTTTACTACGAGGAAGCTGATGTAAACATTCCGATGTCATTACGCGACGCGCAAGAAAATCTAAAATTTTCTCCTACGTTTGTTAGTAGGTCGATTCCAGGCAAGCCGGACCGAGAACTTAGTTTGGAGGAGAAGGCAATTCGAGCGCTTACTAGCTTTGAGGCAGCACCGTCCGGTCGTGGTGGCGTAATGAAGGTGGGCATTCATAACATCGGGGATAGAGCGGCAAAGAATCTCATTATCAATTTCCCCGGTGGCGGACTTATGGAGATAAGAGAAAAGGGTAAGGATGTAACAGTCCAGACCTCAAGCGAGGTTAAGGTACCAGTCTTTCCTCCGGACTCGTATCTATCCATCACCTACTGGTCAAAGTACCCATCGTTGTATCTTGAACGTGACATCACCGTAGCACACGATGACGGCAAAGTTAGGCCAGTCAGTGCTATAGAACGACGAAAGCCGGGAAAATTCGTGGTCGGATTTGAGTGGTCTAATATTTTTTCCATTTTGTTCTTGTTGAGCATGGCCACCCTTTTTGTCGCTTCTGTTCTTACGTTAGTCGCGTCTCAGATTCATGGGTCAGGCGGGAAGGTGACTTCAAAGAATATAAGCCCCGGGCGCGGGAATCGGAAGTCTCACAAGTTGATTATCAAACGTCAGCGCATGGGAAGCTAAAAAACTACTCAAACATGATGGCGCTCAAGCGCCCACTTCGCGTGCTCTCGTACCAATGCGGAAGAATGACCCGCTCGCGCGCATAGCGCCGCGATGACCTCGGCACTCGTCGAGGCGTTACCCAACGCCACCGCGACATTTCGCAACCACTGCTCATATCCGATGCGCCGCATCGCCGAACCCTCGGTACGCTTGAGAAATTCTTCCTCGGTCCAGGCGAACAACTCGACGAGCGTCGGCGCATCGAGCCCGTGACGCGGGGCAAAGTCGCCTTCCGACGTTAGTTGTGCAAAGCGATTCCACGGGCAGACGAGTTGACAGTCATCGCAACCGTAGACGCGATTGCCGATGAGCGGACGCAGTTCTTCCGGTATGGAACCCTTGAGCTCGATCGTCAGGTACGAGATGCAGCGGCGCGCATCCAGTTGGTAGGGCGCTACAATTGCTTGTGTCGGACAGATATCGATGCAACTGCGGCAGGTGCCGCAGTGATCGTCCGCCGGTGTGTCCGTCGGTAACGGCAGGTCAGTGTAGAGCTCGCCCAGAAAAAACCAGGAACCGCCCGAACGCGAGAGCAGGTTGGTATGCTTGCCGATCCAGCCGAGGCCGGCTTTCTGCGCCAGCGGTTTTTCCAGAACCGGCGCGCTGTCGCTGAAGACGCGATAACCGAACGGACCGATCTCGCGCTCGATGCGCTCGGCCAGTTTCTGCAACCGCGTACGCACGACTTTGTGATAGTCGCGCCCGAGGGCGTAGCGCGAGACATAGCCGAGCGCGGGATCGTCGAGCACCGTCTGCATGTCCGCGCCCGCTGGCAGATAGTCCATCCGTGCTGAGATGACGCGCGCCGTGCCGGGCCGCAGTTCCGCCGGCCGGCTGCGACGAGTGCCGTGCGCCGCCATATATCCCATCTCGCCGTGACGTCCCTGTTTCAGCCAATTGAACAGGTGCGCTTCGGCTTCGGTCAGTTCGGTATCGGCAATGCCGACTTGTTGGAAGCCGAGTTCGCGACCCCATTGCTTAATGGAGTTCGCCAGTTGGCGAAAATCGGGAATGGAGGGGGAGGCGGCGCCCATAGGGCGTAATGTTGGTCGCGCTGCGCGCGAATGTCGAGTATGAACTTTATGTTTGCGGTTCTCGCACCGCGGGCGAGATACTTCGTCGAGCCGCCTTCGGCGGCGATCTATATAAAATCGCGGGCGCTCCGCCCCTGCTGCCCAGGGGTCCATTTCTTTTGCGCCGCCAAAAGAAGTGGACGAAAGAAAAGGCGGCCCGGAGACGCCGACTACCCGCTGCGCTTCTCGCCCGACTCGGCGCTCGCCTCAACTCGCCGGCGGCATAAAACGCCGCTCGGGCTCAAACACGAGGCGAGCGACAACCCCGATTCGGACTGCGATGCTCGCGCGTCGTCTACGGGGGATTGAGCAACTGCACCCTGCGCGCCTCAAGAGCCTTACGGTGTGTGATCGCGCCATACGGGGGTTTCAGAAAACAACTCGACCCGGCGGCGTGTTGGTTTTCTTGTTTTCGTAGTTGCTGATAACCCCCCGTCGGAGCAAGCCGAGCACCGGAGCAAAAGCCGGGAGTAGTACGCGAGCCCTGTTTGAGCCCGAGCGGCGTTCTATGCCGTCGGCGAGTTGGCGAGCGTCCCGGCTTTTGCGCAGGCGCGCAGGGGACCGCGCGTATTTTGCGCGGCGCAGCGATCGGGGGCGGCTTTCTTTGGGATAATTTTCTTTGTCCGCTACAAAGAAAAGTATCTCGCCCGCGGTGCGAGAACCGCAAGCATAAAGTTCATACACCACGACCGCGCATTAGCGCGCACACCATTCACGCGTAGCGCGATCCAACCTACACCAGTATGCTGAGCCAGATGGTCATCGTGACCATCGCCGCCAGCGTTCCAACGGAGATCAGCCACGCGACGCCCGCGCTGTCCCCACCCATGCGCGCCGCAAGGATATAGGCGGAGGAGGCGGTCGGAAGCGCGGCGAATGCCACGACGACGCCGAAGTACATGCCCTGCAGGCCGAGCCAGCGCCCGGCCCACCACGCCACCAGCGGCACCGCGAGCAACTTGACCGCAATGAAATACGTTTCTGAGGCGAGCCCGCGCACGGTGGTACGCCAACGTAACGCCGCGCCGACGGTAAGCAATCCCGACGCGACCGTCGCCTCGGCCAATCGTCCGAGGAACTGTTGCACGGGTTCGGGGACGGGGAGGCCGGCGAGGTTCCAACTCAGACCGGCGACGGTAGCCTGTATCAGCGGGTTGCGCGCCAGTTCGCGCCAAAGGCTGAACGATCCGTGTCGGGCGAGCATCCACACCGAGGCCGCATTGGCGAGCGGGACCAGTGCGCCGACCAACATGCCCATGACGGCGATGCCGGGTTCACCGTAGAGCTTGCCGGCGACGGCGATGCCGATGTAGCTGTTGAAGCGAAACGCACACTGAAAACGCGAGGCGAACGCCACCGGTGCGAGCGCAAAGAGTTGCGCGGCGGGCAACGCCAACAGCATTCCCGACCCCACGGCGATGAGCCCGGTCGTCAGCAACGGGGTGGCGGCGGCGAAATCCAACTGAGTTTTTGTCAACGCGTTAAACAGCAAGGCCGGAAACAAGACGTGATAGACGAGCTTCTCCATCCCGCTCCAGAAGGCATCGCCGAGCGGTAGCCAGCGGCGCAATCCGGCGCCGAGGAGGATGGTCGCGAAATCGGGGAACAGCAAAAGCGCGGGGTGCATTGTGTGAGTTTACCGCGATCGTTTCTCCGCGGGCTACACTAGCGACATGCGGAAAGCTGAAACACCTCTTCCGTCATTTTTGTATAGCGCCGACCAGGTACGCGAACTGGATCGTCGCGCTATTAAAGATCACGGCACGCCGGGCGCGGAACTCATGAGACGCGCCGGAACAGCGGCGTTGCGCACGCTTCAAGCGCGCTTTCCGCGTGCGCGGCGCATCGCCGTGGTCTGCGGCCCGGGGAACAACGGCGGCGATGGCTACGTCGTCGCGCGCCTGGCGCGGCAAGCGGGGCTTGAACCGACCGTGTTGACCCTGGGCGATCGTAGCCGCGCTTCGGCGGACGCCGCGGCCGCCTGTGCGCAGGCCGAGGCAGCTGGCGTAGTCGCGCAAACTTTTAGCGAACCGCATCTCAAGCGCGCCGATGTCGTCGTAGACGCGTTGCTTGGCACCGGTCTCGAGCGGCCGGTGCAAGGCGAGTGGCGCGCCGCGATTGCGGCGATCAACGCCGGCGGTCGCCCGGTGTTGGCGCTGGATATTCCTTCCGGTCTACACGCCGATACCGGCGCCGTCATGGGCGCTGCCGTGCGGGCCGATGTCACGGTCTGCTTTATCGGCCTCAAGGCAGGCTTATTCACCGGCGCAGGTCGGGAACAGGCAGGCGAGATTCTATTCGACGATCTCGATGTGCCGTCCGAGGTATATAACGGTATCGCGCCGCTGGCGCGACGGCTGACGGAAGAAGATTTGCGCGGACTGATTCACGGTCGCGCGCGCGATGCGCATAAAGGTACTTTCGGGCATGTGCTCGTGGTGGGTGGCGGAGTCGGCATGCCCGGTGCTGCGCGACTATGCGGCGAGACAGCGTATCGTGTCGGCGCGGGACTCGTCACACTGGCAACGCATCCAACGCATGCCGCCAGCGTGAACGTGGCGCGACCCGAACTTCTTGCCTACGCGGTACGTACAGCGAAGGATCTGAAACCCTTGGTTGCGCGCGCAGACGTTCTCGCGCTCGGACCGGGACTGTCGCAAGACAACTGGGCGCGGACGATGTTTCGCGCCGCACTAGTAGCGAAGCTGGCGCTGATCGTGGATGCCGATGCGCTCAATCTGTTAGCGGCCAAACCCATGCGCCGCAATGACTGGGTGCT
>JBGPGJ010000089.1:0-7096 GCA_041483795.1 Sulfurifustaceae bacterium | reverse complement strand
CCCCGATTTTATTGTTTCGTCGCATAACGGTTGTCGCAGTAAATGGAAGCGACCATCCTGGGACCGCTCTTTCGAGATTACTCAATATCGCAGAGGAGTGGCAAATATGAACACACAGAATTCTCGACACAACTCTCAAGACGAGGCCACGCGGCGCCAGGCGAGACGCGTGGGGATCCTCTACTCAAATTTACTGCTTTATCTTTTAATCATTGCCGGCCTGTTCGGCGTCAACTTACTGACCCATCCGCGATACCTGTGGGCGGCGTGGCCGGCGTTGGGGCTGGGAATCGCCATCTCGGTCCAGGCCTGGCATGTCTTCGTCACCAGCCGCTTTACACGTTAACGCAAACATTACAAGGAGAAGGCGTATGTGGAAAAACACGAGAGGTTTGACTTTGTCGTTGGCGGCAATCTGCTTCGTGGGAGTGGTTCAGGCAGACAGCATCCCGTTCGAACATGTCCAGACCACCTTCGACGGTATGCGCGCGGGCTCCGTTCCTGTTGACAACGCGCTGAGCGCCGCGCAGGACTTTCTCAAGGAACATCCGGACGATCCGGTCGTCACCGCTTACCTGGGTAGTATCAAAGGGCGAATGGCCAAGGATTCGTGGCTGCCTTGGCGCAAACTCCGCTATGTAAACGAGGCACTCGATTTGTTGGACAAGGCCGTAGCGAGCATGGGCCAAGCGAAGAGTTGGGACGGCCGCGACCCCAAAATCGTCATTCTGATGGTCAGCGGCAGTACCAACGCCCAAATTCCAAAGACGTTCGGTCGCAAACCGTTCGCGGAGCGGGATTTTCAAGCCATTTTGGCGGCGCCGAACTTCGATCGTCTTAAGACGCACGACAAAGCGACGGCCTACGCCTGGATGGCAGTGTTGACCGCCGATCGCTCTCCGCCGCAGGCGGAACACTATTTGAAACAGGGGCGCGAGATGGATGCCAGTGTCGCCGAACAGATCTGGGAAAAGCGCTAATGAAACACTATCTCGTTGCGGTCGATCTCAAAAAGGAGTACCGGCATGGCGCCATCGGCGTGCCGGCTCTGCGCGGCGTGAGCCTGCGCGTGACCGCGGGCGAACTAATCGGTATCTGCGGGCCCTCGGGCAGCGGCAAGAGTACGCTTCTACACGTACTCGCCGGTCTCGACCGGCCCGACAGCGGACGTATCGAGATTGACGGTGCGCCGATAAACGTTGCGGACGAGAGCAAACGTGCGACCCTGCTTGGCACGGAGATCGGATTCGTGTTTCAGTCGTTCAATCTCGTGCCCGTGCTCTCGGCGCGGGAGAACGTGGAACTACCGCTGTGGCCGAAACCTTTTCCCGAACACGAAAGAAGAAGCATGGCCGAAACGATGTTGGCGCGCGTGGGGTTGAAGGACAGAATGGATCACCGGCCGGACGCCCTCTCCGGCGGCCAGCAGCAGCGCGTGGCGATCGCCCGTGCGCTGGTCGGTAAGCCGTCTATCGTGTTTGCCGACGAGCCGACGGCGAATCTAGACAGCAAAACGGCCGAAGACCTGTTACAACTGCTGGCCGAGTTGAACCGGGACCTCGGTACCACCTTCATATTCTCAACGCACGATCAGAAAACGATTCGCTTCGCTTCCAGGATAGTTCTCATGCACGACGGCGAGGTGCGCGCATGAAATGGGTACAAATGAGCTGGCGCAACATATGGCGTCACACGCGGCGGAGTTTCCTGTCGGCGTCCATCCTGGCGTTTGGCACCATCGCGCTGCTAACGGCGATCGGTTTTATGCTCGCCAGCTTCAACGGCTTACGCGAAGCGACAATCCGCGGCGGACTCGGTCACATCCAGGTCAGTGCACCGGACAAGGTCCTGCAACCGAACGACCTGCGCGAAATCAGTGAGAAACTCAAGCGCGAGAACCGCGTGCGCTTTACGATGCAACGCGTCGTTTTCGAAGGGCTGATCTCGAACGGACCCAATACCGTCGCCGTCATAGGCAGTGGCATCGAACCGGAACAGGAGACGCGCCTGTCGGGGGGATTCGCACCGATTGTTGCAGGTAGCGGGCTTCCGGCCGATGGAAAAAACGCCTCACCCTCGGCGCTGCTCGGTATCGGTCTGGCGGCGAAACTGGGAGCCAAACCGGGCGATAGTCTGACCCTGCTCGCCACCACGGTGCAGGGCGTACTCAATGCCATTGACGTCGAGATCGTCGGCACCTTCACCACCGGCGTACCGGAGCTGGATGCGCGTCAAGTACTGCTACCGTTCGGCACCGGCCAATCCCTGCTCAACACCCAAGGCGCATCCCGACTGATCGTCGTACTTAAAGACACAGAGAATACCCCCGTCATGGCCGCGTGGTTGCGCGGCGTTTTCCCGAATTTTAAGGTCGCCACCTGGCACGAGCTGGCGCCATACTACGAGCAGGTCGTCACACTGTATAAGAATATATTCACCGTGCTCGGCATCATCCTTTTATTGGTCGTCTCGATGTCGGTTACCAACACGATGCTGATGGCGATTTCAGAGCGTCTGCGCGAAATGGGGACGATGCTCGCGCTCGGCATCAGCCGCTGGCGCATCCGTGTGAATTTCGCTATCGAAGGTGCCATCATGGGTGGCCTCGGTGGCGCTACCGGATTGATCGCTGCGGCGGCGATCGCCACGCTCATGAACTTCGCCGGCATTCAAATGCCGCCGCCGCCGGGCCGATCGAGCCCTTATCCATTAGTCATATTCGTCGACCCTTATACCTACGCGATCATGTTCGCGATCATAATCGTCGCGGCGGCGCTGGCGGCTTGGCTGCCGACGCGCAGACTGGCGCGCCTCGAGATCGTAGAGGCTTTAAGGCAGAACTGAGTAGATTGTTGTGGCCCGTAAATCATATTTGGAATTTGCGATGACAGTGCCATTGGCATTGGCCTTGGTCATGCTTCTATTTTCAGTAGCCTGGACCGATGAAAAGCCGGACATACTCGAAAGAATCGACGGTTACCGGATACCGCGCAACAACGCCAGGGCCGAAGTACAGCTTGACGTGCGGATTCAGGAACTGGACCTTTTGGTCCCGGTCATCAAACAAACGCACTCGTACACGGTTTATCTTAATACTCAACGCGACTCGGTAGTCGAAATGCTAAGTCCCGATGAGCGCGGCCGACGGGTGCTCATGACCGATGAGGCGGTGTGGTTGCATATTCCAACCGCGAGCCGTCCGATCCGGATCACACCGTTGCAACGCCTGCTCGGCCAAGCCAATTACGGCGACGTCGGGCGTATCGCCTGGCACGGCGCTTACCAAATCAAACAGGTGAGTGACGAAACCGGCATCAAGCAGCCGTCGCTCGTTGCTGCCGAGCGATTGCTCGGTATCCGCTTTCCGAACGCATCCAACCTGCCGCTGCGACATCTGGTGCTGGAGGCGGCAAGTGCCACCGCTACCTATCCACGCATAGACGTATGGGTGCGCGCCGAAGACCTTGCTCCTATCCGCGCCGATTACTTTTTGACCAGCGGAAAGATCCTGAAAACCGGTTGGTTTTCCGCGCCGGAGCAAACGAACGAGGGAATGTTAGTTCGCACGATCGCGTTTGTTGATGACAAGTCAGCCACCAACGTGACCACGCTGACGACGGAATCCACCCACGCCAAGGAATTACCTAAGGCCTTTTTCACCGTGCGCGGGTTTACGAAAAATCAGCTCCACTAAAACCCGGAGTCCGGTTTCACCGATCTCGTATATGGGGTTGAAGGGTACTCGCGATGTCTGCGGCTATAGTTACCAAATGAAGACTATTCTTATCAGGACCGGCCTCTCGATTCTGGCGGGTCTCATCGTCGCCGTTTTTATGACGGTGGTTGGCATCGGTGGTTCGTTGACCGAGAACTTGATCGGCGGGACTAGTGTTGGTTTGCTGATCCCGCTCATCAGGCACGCGCTCATGGTTTTCGTGTCCGATCCGGCAAAACGAATCTTCGCTTACACCGCCGCGCTGCTCCTCGGGACGCTCGGTGGGATAGGTATCCTGTTTCTGTGGATCAATCCCGCGCACATACAGGCCGTGCAGCATATCGCCCTCATTACGCTAGCTGTCTGCGTGGTGATTGGCGGGCCGATCACCGCGCTATTTTATCTGCAGGCGCGAAAGGCCGAGCTGGAAAAGAAACTTCACGCCGCGGAGCTGCAGAAGATCGAAGCCGAGAGGCGCGGCCTCGAGGCGCAACTGAAAATGCTCCAGGCACAGATCGAACCGCATTTTCTTTTCAACACCCTCGCCAACGTGATCGCGTTGATCGAGACCAACCCACCGCTCGCGCGCCGGTTGCTCGAGCATTTAAACGTTTACTTGCGCGCGACGCTAGCGCGCACGCGCTCCGAGCAGGCCACGCTTGGCGAGGAGATGGATTTGCTGCGAGCGTATCTCGATATCTGCCGCATTCGCATGGGGGAGCGGCTGCGCTATGTATTCGACGTGCCGGAAAACTTGTCGTCACGGCCGTTTCCGCCGATGCTGTTGCAACCCCTGGTGGAAAACGCCATCAAACACGGGCTGGAACCCAACCCATCCGCCGGCGAGGTACGCATCACGGCAAGAAACGACCAAGGGCGCTTGCACATCTCCATCGTCGATAACGGCATCGGCTTCGGCGATGCGCCTGGAAACGGTACCGGCATGACCAACGTGCGCGCCCGGCTTGCGGCCCTCTATGGAGACGCAAGCCGGCTGATGTTAGAGGAGAATCCGACCGGAGGCGTTAGGGCACGCTTGGAGCTACCGCTATGACGGTGCGCGCACTGATTGCCGAAGACGAAACGCACGTCGCCGTGGATTTGCGCGCCCGTTTGTCCATGAGTTGGCCCGAGCTTACGGTCGTCGGCATCGCGCGCAATGGCATCGAGGCGGTTGAGTGGATCGAGGCGGAAAAACCGGACATCGCCTTTCTTGACATCAAAATGCCGGGGCTGACCGGGCTTGAGGTAGTGCAACAACTGACGCACCCTTGCCTGCTCGTATTTGTGACCGCCTACGATCAGTTTGCCGTCGAGGCCTTTGACCGCGCCGCGGTGGACTATCTAGTCAAACCCGTTTCCGACGAGCGTCTGGCGAAAACGATCGATCGCCTCAAAGAGGCTGTTAAGAAAGATTTGGTCCCCGATCTTAACACGCTGATTGCCTCGCTTCGTACCACGATCGGCACGGTGCCGCCCGAGCGACTCAAATGGATCAAGGCTTCGCTCGGCGACAAGGTCCGCCTGGTCGCCGCGGACGAAGTCTGCTATTTCCAGTCAGCCCACAAATATACATCGGTCTGGACGCGCGATGCCCAACTGCTGATCCGTACGCCGATCAAAGATCTGGTTAACCAGCTCGACCCCGAGCAGTTCTGGCAGATCCACCGTGGCACCGTGGTGAATGTGCGACAGATCGTGTCGGCGATCGCCGATGATCGTGGCCAACTAACGCTTAAACTGCGCGAACGGCCGGAATCGCTAGCGGTATCGCGCAGCTACGCGCATCTATTCAAACAAATGTAACGATAGGAACCTACTACTTCACTTTGAACTTCTCAGACCGTCGCGCGGCGGATGGCGCGTTTCAGGCCATGAATCTGGCGCAGCACGGCGGTCAATTCCGCGCGGTCTTTGGATTCTAGAATCTCGTCGCGCCGCTTCTTGAGCGCGTGGATCTTGGTTTTTATCGCGGTCTTATCGACACCGACCACGTGGTGATGTGCGTGGGTGTCGATGCCGAGCGCCTTGCACAAGGCCACCAGCAGATGGTCCTTGTTCAATTGCGAATAACCCTGAACCGCCTCGTGTTCGATGCCTTTCGCAATTTCACGCAGTTCGGCAACGGTCTTGTGCTTCAGCTCCTCGTAGGTGTGCGTCATAACGACATTTCCTCCTCGTTTAACGGGTGCAAAATTCTAACGCGATACCGCGAGCGTGAGTACGGACTGCGTCCGGCAAAGGCCGGCCACCGACTTGGCATCGAGAATCTCACCTGCCTGGGCCATACGTAACGCCTGCGCAAACGGCAGCCAGTGAATTTCGATGGACTCGTGCAGCTCGTGTTTGGTTTCGACGACGGTCAACTCACGGGCGAGAAACAGATGGATCGCCTCGTCGAACACGCCGGGAGAGCTGAGAATGCGTCCGAGTGAGTCCCAGCGCGCGGCGCGCCGGCCGGCCTCTTCTTCCAGCTCACGACTCGCAGTGGTCTGTGGCGGCTCGTTCGGCTCGAGCTTGCCCGCCGGCAACTCCCAGATCCACCCGCTGGCGGCGTGACGATACTGGCGCAACATGCAGACCCGACCATCGGCATCGAGTGCGACCGCCGCCGCACCGCCGGGGTGACGCACGATTTCGAGTTCGGCCCGACGCCCGTTCGGCAAGTCCACCTGCTCAAGACAAACGTTAATGATCTTGCCGCGATACACGACACGCGCGGGACTCACGATGAAGTCCCTTCCCACAGCTCGCGTGCAAGAATAATCGCATCCTCGCGCCCTCCGTGTCCCGGATAGTAATAGCGCCGCATCCCAACTTCGTTGAAGCCGAGGTTCGTGTAAAGCCGGTACGCAATGGTGTTCGATACACGCACTTCGAGTAACGCCGTTTTCACGCTCTTACGCCGTGCGACCTCGAGCAGAAACTGCACGAGTTGCCGGCCGAGACCGCGGCGCTGCCAATCCGGATGGATACAAATATTCAACAAGTGGCACTCGCCTGCGGCGATGGACATGACGCCGTGCCCGACCGGTCCCGACGGCCCTTCATAAACGTAGCAGTAATAACCGACGCGCAGACAATCGCGGAAGATTCCGAGTGTCCATGGAAATTCGTAGGAGGCCCGTTCGACCTCGAGCACTTGCGTCAAGTCGGCCTGGGCCATCGGCCGCAATTGCGGTTGCAATAGATTCGCGACCGCGCTCACAGCGATTCCAGCACGCGCTTGGCGAGACACAGATCTTCCCAGACCTTGCGCTTCTCGCCGGGGCTGCGCAACAAATAAGCCGGATGGTATGTCACGATGAGGGGCGTGCCCTGGTAAGCGAGGCGTTGGCCGCGCAGTCGCGCGAGCGGCGTTTCGGTCTTGAGTAGGCTGTG
>JBGPGJ010000088.1:0-7119 GCA_041483795.1 Sulfurifustaceae bacterium | reverse complement strand
AGCACCATGGTGGACATCGCAGGATACCGACGGCCCTACTGGGGAACCCAGCCGGATTATCTTTTCCCCCCCTACGCCTCGACTCAGGCGCGCTCACCACGCAAGCCCTTAATCCTGCTGCCGCACACGTTGTCGGAGGTCACCGGGCCGCTGTTTGGATCCGATGATGTCCGTTCGAACGACGACAATCTGCTGGTTCAACATACCGGCGAGCCGCTCGGCGAGCGCGTCTTCGTCAGTGGGCGCGTGTTGGATGAAAACGGTCGGCCGGTGCCACATACCTTGGTGGAGTTGTGGCAGGCCAACGCCGGCGGGCGCTATCGGCACCGCAACGATCGCGAAGGCGCACCGCTCGACCCGAACTTCACCGGCTGCGGACGCGCGCTCACCGATGCCGACGGGCGTTATCGCTTCATCACCATCAAACCCGGCCCCTATCCCTGGGGCAATCACTACAACGCCTGGCGTCCCGCGCATATCCATTTTTCCCTGTTTGGCCGCTCATTTCTCACGCGGCTGGTCACGCAGATGTATTTCCCGGGCGACCCGCTGCTCCCCTTCGATCCGATTTTCAACAGCATTCCCGATGAGAAGGCGCGTAACCGCCTCATCTCAAGCTTCGACTGGGAGACAACCGTCCCCGTCAAGGGGCTGGGCTACCGTTTCGATATCATTCTGCGCGGCCGCGACGCCACTCCAATGGAGAAATGACATGAGCCTGCACGCCTCCGCCTCCCAGACCATCGGACCGTTCTTTCATATCGGTCTCACCGCCCTCAACACCGACAAGCTCGCGCCACCCGGGATTGCCGGCGAGCGCGTCACTATTCAAGGGCGTGTGCTCGACGGCCACGGCAAGCCGGTCAGCGACGCCATGATCGAGGTCTGGCAAGCCAACGCGCAGGGAAAATATGCACATCCCGACGACCCCCAAGACAAGACGGTGGAGCAGGGATTCAAGGGTTTCGGTCGTATCCCGACTGACGACAACGGCATGTTTCGCTTCACTACCATTAAGCCGGGGCGGGTTCCCGGGCCGGGCAACACCTTGCAGGCCCCGCACCTGGTCGTCTCGGTGTTCATGCGCGGGTTGCTGAAGCCGCTCGCGACCCGTCTCTATTTCCCCGATGAGCCGAGCAACGCCGAGGATCCGATCCTGAAGTTGGTTCCGGCCGACCGACGCGCCACGCTGACGGCGAGAAAAGTCTCGGGCGGTGCAGAGCCGCTGTTCGAATGGAATGTCATCGTGCAGGGAGAGGGCGAAACGGTTTTCTTCGACTGCTGAACCCAAGCGGTTGAGAGTCATCGCAGGAGGAGCGGCCTTGCGCGCAAGCTTGTTGGATTCGCTGTTCACGACGGACAAGATGCGGGATATTTTCTCGGATCGTGGACGGTTGCAGGGCATGCTGGATTTCGAGGCGGCGCTCGCGCGCGCCGAGGCGCGCGCTGGCGTTGTTCCAGCTGCCGCGGTATCGGCTATTCAGGCGCAGTGTCGTGTCGAGCTATTCGATCTGGGGACGCTGACGCAGGATACTGCGTTGGCTGGCAACACCGCCATTCCGCTAGTGAAGCAACTGACGGCGCTGGTCGCTTGTGGCGACAAAGAGGCGGCGCGTTACGTGCATTGGGGCGCCACCAGCCAGGATGCGATGGATACGGGGCTCGTGCTGCAATTGCGCCAAGCGCTCGATGCGATCGAAGTGGATCTTGACCGTCTCGTGTCCGCCCTGGCGCGCTTGGCGCAGACGCACAAGCGAACTCCGCTCGCGGGTCGGACGTGGATGCAGCAGGCGCTGCCGATTAGTTTCGGCCTAAAGGCGGCGGGATGGCTCAGCGCCGCCGCGCGCGCTCGCGCGCGCCTGCGCGAGCTGCGCGGGCGCATCCTGGTTTTGCAATTCGGCGGTGCAGTGGGCACGTTGGCCGCTCTCGGGGACAAGGGCATGGCCGTGGCCTCGGCGCTGGCCGAGGAACTTCGGCTTGCGCTTCCCGACCTTCCCTGGCACGCGCAGCGCGATCGCATGGCCGAGGTGGCGACGACGCTCGGGTTGCTGATCGGGACCCTCGGGAAAATCGCGCGCGATATTTCCCTACTCACGCAAACCGAGGTCGGCGAGGCGTTCGAGCCGATGGCGCCGGGGCGCGGCGGCTCCTCGACCCTGCCGCAAAAATGTAATCCGGTCGGTTTGGCGGTGGTGCTGTCGGCCGCGATTCGCGCACCGGCGCTGGTTTCTACCATGCTTGCCGCGATGGTGCAGGAACACGAACGCGGTCTCGGCGGTTGGCACGCGGAATGGGAGACGCTGCCGGAGATTTGCCTGCTCGCCGCCGGGGCGCTCGCCCAGGCGACCGCGATCGCCGACGGTCTGGAGATCAACAGCGAGCGCATGCGCGCGAACCTGGAGGTCACGCACGGACAGATCCTGGCGGAGGCGGTGTCCATGGCACTCGCCGAACGCATCGGCCGGGTTGCCGCTCACGGTGTTGTCGAAGCGGCGTGCCGTCGCGCCACGGCCGAGGGTCGTCACCTCCGAGATGTGCTGACGGACGACGCCGAGGTGCGTGCGCATCTATCAGAGAAAGACCTCGATCGGCTTTTCGATCCCAGCAACTACACCGGGCTCGCCGAACTTTTCGTGGAACGCGCCCTTGCGGCGTGCACACGCGATCATTGACCCAGAAAGGAAAGGCATGTCTTTCGTCGAGGTCGAAGGCGCCCGGCTAAATTATCGCTTTGACGGGCCGGATGACGCTCCGATATTACTTTTGTCAAATTCGCTCGGGACCGATCTCGCCATGTGGACTCCGCAGATTGCCGAGTTCGCGCGCCGCTTCCGCGTATTGCGTTACGACAGCCGGGGACACGGCGCCTCGGCGGTGACCCAGGGACCTTATTCCATCGAGCGGCTGGGGCGCGATGCGCTTGGTCTGCTGCAGGGGCTCGGTATTCAGCGCGCCAATGTTTGCGGTCTGTCGTTGGGTGGAATGGTGGGAATGTGGCTGGGCACGCACGCGCCGGCGCGAGTGGCGAAACTATTGCTGGCGAACACCGCGGCGCGCATCGCGCCGCCGGAACTTTGGAACACGCGCATCGAGTCGGTTCGAAAGGGCGGGATGAATGCGATCGCCAACGGCGTACTCGCGCGATGGTTCACGCCGGCCTTTGCCGAGCGCGCGCCCGAGGAAGTCGAACGTATACGGCGCATGCTGACAGGCGCGAATGCCGACGGCTATTGCGCCTGCTGTGCGGCGGTACGTGACATGGATCAGCGCGAAACCGTCGCGCACGTGCGCGCGCCGACGCTCGTGATCGCGGGCACGAGCGACATAGCCACGCCGCCGGCCGACGGGCGCTTCCTCGCCGAGACGATCGCCGGGGCGCGCTACGTCGAGGTTGCGGCGGCGCATCTTTCCAATATCGAGGCGGCGGACCGGTTTACCGAAGCCGCGCTCGACTTTTTAACCGCTTAGGAGATACTGACGATGGATAAACGGGAACGCCATGCCGCCGGCATGAAGGTCCGGCGCGCCGTGCTGGGCGATGCGTATGTGGATCGGGCGCAGGCGCATGAAAACGATTTCAATAAGGATTTCCAGGATCTCATCACTCGTTACGCCTGGGGCGAAATCTGGGCGCGGCCGGGGCTTCCCCGACGCACTCGCAGTCTTCTCACGCTGGCAGTGCTGGTCGCGTTGAACCGTGGCGAGGAAGTGCGCATACACGTGCGCGGCGCCGTCAATAACGGTGTCACGCGCGATGAGATCAAAGAGGTGTTCTTGCAGTGCGCCATTTATTGCGGTGTCCCGGCCGCGAACGCGGCGTTTCATATTGCCGAGGAAGTTTTCGCTGAGTCCGAGGCGGGCCGCTAAGCGGCGCATCCGCGACAATTTCCAAGCATCGCCTGCCGCTCGCCGGTCCACGCTCGGGCGCACGCTCGCACACAGGCGCGTAACCAACCCGCAGCCTTGGCTGAACCGCAAGCTGCTTGAAAACGAGCTTTTCAGTAATTCATATTAAGTGTCGATTGGATAAGTCGTGCGCGGTGATGGAACGAGTTGATCACGCTGGTTGGGTGGGCACGTGCTCCACGCCGCCTTGCTTGCGGGCCGCGGAGATCACGTCGTCCATGGTCAAGAGATTGGGGTCGCGCGCCACTTCGTTGCGCTGAGCCAGCGCGGCGAGAATCAGCTTGCGCACCTTGCGCCCATCCCATCCCTTGCATAGCGCCGCCACCTGGTTTAGTCCCGCCTTGTCGTCCAGCAACGGACGCACGGCCGGCCATTGCAGCGCCAGCTCGCCGAGGGAGTGGGAGAGGATAGCGGCAACGGTGGCTTCGTCCGGCAATGTGAAATGCATCACCAAATCGGCGCGCGAGAGAAAGGCTTCGTCGACCGCCACGAGAAAGTTGGTGGTGGTGACGAACAGCACCGAGGGCAAGGCCAAGGCCACGCCGTCAATGCCGGCGAGCACGGCGTCGGTGGCGCGGTGCACGTCCACCGGATTTGTCTCGAACGAGGCGCTGGAGCGGCGCACCGCGAACGCCTCGACCTCGTCTATCAGCACTACTGTGTGCGGGCGCCGGGCGGCGATTTCCGGAATCGTGTCCTGCATCAACCGTGTGATGTTGCGTTGGCTCTCGCCCAACATGTCGCTCGGAAACGCATGGGGATTGATTTCCACCAGCGTGGTGGCGCCGCGTTTCGCCAAGGCAAGGGCCGCGACCTGCGCCAGACCGCGACCGAGAGTGGTCTTGCCGGTGCCGGGCGGACCCGCCAAAACAATCAGACCGTGCGGCAGGCCGGCCAGCATTGACAGCTTGCGTCCGTGCATCAGCGTGAGCAGCGCCTGGTTGAGCAGGCGCTGCTTCACCTCCAGCGGTACCAGGATGCGGTCCCAATCCTTGTCGTGATGATCCGCCGGTAGCACATGCAACCCAATCACACCCGGCGGATACGCGGGTCGTTGCTGGTCGCGCCGGGCTGAGAGAATTTCTTGCAGTTCCTTCTGCTCTTCGACGTGACCGTGTTCATGCGTATGACCCTGGTCATGCGCGGCGCCGGTGGCGCGACGATCGTGATGGCTGGGCATGGTTACTCCGGCCGGTTATCGTCGGGCCACTCAATCTGGGAGAGTTCCTGCATGCTGACGAGCGTGTCCTCGGCCTCCTCGAACAAGACCATCGGATCCATAAGGGTACGCATGGTCTCGAGGATCGTGTCGAACATGTGCACGCGCACCAGGCGGCATTGGTTTTTCGGATCGTCGTTGAAATGCTGGTGCCAGAGGAAGTGGTCCACGACGATGAGATCCCCCTTTTCCCAGCGGTGGTGTTGCCCATGGTCGGGGGCGGTGCCCAAGAAGCTGTGGCCGTGACCCTCGACGACATACAGCCAGGCCTCGCCGGGGTGGCGATGCAGCGATTGCGTTTTGCCGGGCGCGAACTGAATCATGACCTGCGTAATGCCCGATGCCTCGTTGCCGATAGAGCGGTCAACCAGAAACTTGGTGCGCGTGCCGCGCGGCGTGGCAAGTATCTCGATCTCGTCGTAGGGCGTATGAATGCGGCCGCCGCGGCGCTTCTTTGTTTCGACCGCGAGTCGGCGCAGGCGTCTTGCATACGGGTCATCGCCCGCGACGCCCTCGCTGAACAGCGGGCGCGTGGGCAGCTTGGAGAAATTCTCGTGACCGCGGTCTTCGATGATGGACATGCCCAGGGTGGCGAGAATGGGCTCGGAGGAATAACTCATGAAGCGCACCGGCTTGTTGCCCTCGTTTCCGTGGCGATGCCAGGACCACGCGGGTAGATGGATCGCGTCCCAAGGTTTCCAGCGGTAGCGCACACCGTCCACCTCGGTCCAACCCGAGCCTTCGACGATGAACAATTGGGCGTCCCAGGAATGGCGATGGATGGTGGTTATCACGCCCGGGTCTATCTCATGCACCAGGGCGTCGAGGCAACGGGTGGGCGATTCACCGTCGGTCCCCATGTACACGCCGCTGCGCATGCCACGCGCTGTCGGCTGCAACACCACGTCCTCCTTGCGGATGACCGTGCGGCGATACTTGCGCCACTCATCGATGAATTCGGCGCGACGCTTTTTCTGTACCGCGTAATGGGTCACACCGGTTGTGGTCTTGGTTGACATCACTTCTCTCCTACTACCTAGTTGTGGTGCACGAATTGTGTCTGCGCCGGAGGATAAACACGCCTATATGCCGACACAACGGTGCGGTAGGTGCCAAACACCAGACGATGATCCTCCCCATGAGAAGGTTTGGCAATTGGAAACGTCGTCGCCGGTGTTCCGGTATCGTGAATTGGGTTCCGATTTCTTGCAACCGGCCAAAGTTGACCATACAATGCCGAGGCGGTCAATTTAGAGTGCGCCTGTCCCCGCGATGAGCGCGAATTAACGAAGCAATTCTCATCAATCGTTCAATGAAGTGACCGGAATGAATCGGCATATCCTCCGCTGCCCCAGTTTTTCGCTGAGGTTTTCCAATGCGCTATTGAGCTTCCTACTCGCTAGCGTCGCTTTTGCATTGGGCGCAAGTGCGCAAGGCGCGCAGGATAAATACGATTCTATATATATGTATCGTGGGGCCGACCGGGACCAGCGATTGATCGAGAAAGCGAAGCAGGAAGGAACGTTGACGCTTTACACTTCGCTCGCCACCTCCGAATCCATCCCGTTCACCCAGGCGTTCGAGAAGAAATACGGTATCAAGATCGAACTCTGGCGTGCCGTGAGCGAGAAGATCGTGCAACGCACGATCACCGAGGCCCAGGGCAAGCGTTTCAGCGTGGACGTGGTGGGGACCAACGGGCCGGAGATGGAGATGCTTGCCCGCGAGAGGCTGCTTTCCGAGTTTCACAGTCCTTATATCGCGGATATTCCCGCATCGGCCATTCCCGTTCATCGTCTGTGGATTCCCGACCGCATGACCTTTTTCGTCGTCGGGTACAACACGGATAAAGTTCGGCGCGATGAGCTCCCCAAGACCTATGAAGGTTTTCTCGATCCAAGGTGGAAGGGGCGCTTAGGGATCGAGGCGACCGATGCGGAGTGGCTTGCCACCATCGTCAAGCTCTGGGGTGAGGACCGTGGCATGGCGTTTTT
>JBGPGJ010000087.1:0-7123 GCA_041483795.1 Sulfurifustaceae bacterium | reverse complement strand
GCATGCTTAACTATGGCGCGTTGCACGCGGCCGAAGAAAATCAGACGCAAAATCTCGGTGTCACCAATAATGTAGAAACGCACATATTCAAACCACAGGCAGCTCCCAACCAGAAAGCTATCCTAGTGCTGCACACGAGTAGCGGACTAAGGGACGCTGACCTTAATTATGCGCAAAAGCTGGCAAATGAGGGGTTTGTCGCGGTAGTTCCAGCGTTTATGCAAGCTTATGACATCCGCGAGAATAATCGCCAAGCAACGTGGACGGTTTACGATAAGAAAATTTACGCAGATTTTCTTGCCATCATCCAAAAGATTTCCGAAGAGACAAAAATACCCAAAGAGAATTTTTATGCCGTTGGTTTTTCCAATGGTGGTCACTGGGCTCCCCTGCTTGCATCTAAAAAGGATGTTCGTGCAGCGGTTGCTTATTACGGTGCCTTCTCGGAGGCGGGCGCTAGCAAAGGACTGGGGAGATTTAGAGATAGCTTCACAAAAAATAGTAACCCCACCTTGATTCTGCACGGCGAGAGTGACAACGTCGTAAACGTCACGTATGCCAAGGAGCTTGAGCGGATCATCACCCTTGCGGGCGCAAAAGTTGAGGCGCATTATTTCAGCGGTGCGGGGCATAGCTTCGAGAGGCAGCTTAGGGATACCAATAATCAAAACGCTGCCCAACAATCTTGGGATCTAACGCTCAAATTCTTAAAGGAAAACTAACATTCGGCACGTCGGGGAGGCATTACGTTAAGTGACGCTTGCGCGAGGCCGGTCAGTTGCCCACGCAAGCATAAATACCCACATGCGCCTACACGAAATCCAACCCACCAAGCCGAAGACACCCGAACAACAGCGTGTAGCCAACCTGCAAGCCACTGCTAAACGTGCCACACAAGCTGTCCGAGCTGAACGTGCACGACAAAAGATGGAAAGAGCACAGCAGAGCTTGGCGCGGGTGCGTCAACCCACTGCGGCAGCGCAGCGACCGTCACGCAAAGTAACGGTGGCTGCGTGGTGTAGAATCTCTAAACTTTAGTAATTAGCAGTCGCGCAGACGAAGCTGTAATCATGCGCAGCATTAGTCGTGCAGTCTGCACAAAATTTCTGTTCTTTTCTTTGTTTCGCTTTAGCACACTCTGTAGCACACCTTGCCATCGGTGCTTGTAATGCATTGTTTCTGCGTATATTGTCAGCGCCAAGCGTTCTGAAAATCCGCGTGTCGGCAGTTCAATTCTGCCCCTGGCCACCAACCATCAATCGCATACGAGGATCGATCGCGCGACAAGTTATCCCGACAGTACCGTTTCCCCGCGGAGATAGCTCAATCGTTCTATCAATTCGGTGACAATAGAACTGGCCTCGTCCATACTACCAAAGTGTTGGGATCGGCTCGAAGCAGAGCCAAGAAGTAAACGTCGTCCCCTGATTCGATAAGGAGGAGCATATGAAAAAGCTTTGTTCGATCGCGGCTACCGCGATATTTCTCACGGCGTCGGCATTTGCCGCAGGTGATGATACGCTCACGATAGGGTTCACCGTATCACAGACCGGTCGCCTCAACCTTGATTCGATCGCACAGCTGCATGGCTTTGAGTTGTGGCGCGACGACGTAAACGCGAAAGGCGGAATCAAGGCGGGCAACAAACAATATAAAGTGCGCTTCGTCAGCTACGACGACGAGTCACAAGGGGGTCGGGTTCAACAGCTCTATACCCGTCTCATTGTCCAGGACAAGGCGCAATTTCTGTTCAGCCCCTATTCCTCCGGCTTGGTGGCGACGGCGACCGTCATCTCCGAACAGTACGGCAAGCTCATGCTGACGACGGGGGCTGCTGAGGAGAAGACGTACCAGCTCGGCAACAAATACCTGTTCCAGATGTACACGCCCGCGAGCCAATACCTCACCGGCGCGCTCGATGCGGTGAAGTCGAAGAACCCGAACGCCACGTTCGCGCTTGTCTATAAGGATGACCCATTCTCGAAGGCCGTCGCTACGGCGGCCCGGACTCAGGCAGGCGAGCGTAGGCTGAAGGTCGTGCTCGATGAGTCGTATCCGCCAAATACCACCGATTTTAGCGCCATCGTTAACAAGATCGTCTCCTCGAAGGCGGACGCGCTGATCGGCGGCGGGCATTATCCAGACGGCGCCACGCTCGCGCGCCAGATCACCGACCAGAAAGCAGCCCTCAAGTGGATGACCCTACTCGTGGCTCCGGACAGTCCGGAGTTCGCAAGCCTCGGCCCGGCGGCGGTCGGTGTCTCTGTGCCCTCGCAATGGGCTCCACAGGTCACTTATAAGCCGGACTTCGGCCCGACTCCCGCGGAATTCACAAAAGCGTTCGAGGAGAAATTCAAAATCCCGCCCGGTTATCACGCGGGCGGAGGATATGCATCCGGACTGATCCTCCAACGCGCCATTGAACAAGCCGAATCGATCGATCCCGAGAAAGTAGCGGCGGCGCTTAACGCGATGAACGTCACTACTCTCTTCGGCCCCACAAGGTTCGCGACCGATGCTAAGAGTCACGGCTTGCAGATCGCACACGAAATGGTGCTCACGCAGTGGCAAATGAAAGGCGGAAAACTCGTCAAGGAAGTGGTCTGGCCGACATCCGCCCAGACAGCGCCACTCGCCTATCCATTCCGCTAGGCGACGGATAAGAGAGGGGCCCGACGCAGGGCCCTTCTCGATCTAACCGCATGTTTGGCATTTTGGCGTCAATCGTGGATGGAGTACTCGTCGGCTCCGTTTACGGGCTGGCCGCCATCGGTCTGACGCTGATCTGGGGCGTCATGGACGTCATCAACCTGTCGCACGGCGCGATGATTGTGGCTGGCATGTTCGGCCTGTTTCTAGTAACTGATACGCTGGGCCTGCCAGCCTACACCGCGATCCCACCGGTCCTCGCGCTCGGCTTCCTCGCTGGCGTACTTCTCTATTGGATCGCCGTTCACCGCGTGATCGGTCGCCCGGCATTGATGAGTCTGCTCTCGACATTTGCGGTCAACATGGTGCTGATTGGCCTGGGAACCGCGGTGTGGGGTACGGTTCTGTTCAACGTGCCGGTATCGCTACCCGGCATCACCTGGCAAGGCTACACGTTCACGGGCACCCACATGATGGCAGCGTTCCTCACGGCCGTGATCGCGAGCCTGCTTTATCTGTTTCTCTACCGCACACGGCTCGGCAAAGCGATCCGCGCGGTGGCGGGGAATCGGGAGGCGGCGGAACTTTCCGGAATTCCGACGACACGGGTGCTCGCGCTCGCTTTCGGGTTGGGGGTCGCGCTCGCCTGCACATCGGGCGCGCTCATCGCAACCCTGTTTCCGTTCACCGTGCTCTCGGGTGAAGCTTACCAGCTCAAGAGTTTCGTCGTAACGGTGCTCGGCGGACTCGGCAATCCGGGGGGTGCGCTTTTCGGCGGCGTGGCGCTCGGTCTGCTCGAGGGGCTCGCCACACCCTTCATGCCGATCAGCTGGACGACCGTCATCGAGTTTGTCGTGTTCGTGGTGGTGCTTATCGCGTTTCCGCGCGGCCTGTTCAACTTCGGGCGGCGGTAAGCTCGGAAGCGGCATTTCCGGAAACCCAGAACAATGATAGCGCGATGAATCTATTCGCGATCTTCCGCCGGTCGTTCTTCTGGATCATCGTGCTGATCACCCTTGCTTTCGCACTGGCGCCCCTTTGGGGGAACAATGTCGGACTTCGCGAAGAACTGATTCTCGCCGCCGTCTATATCACGCTCGCGAGCAACCTGAACCTGTTAATCGGCTATGCCGGCTACGTAAACTTCGGCAACATCGTCTTCTTCGGTCTCGGCGGCTATTTCTGCATTTACCTGGTTAACACGCATGGTTGGCCGCTTATCGCGGCGGCTCTGTCGGGCGGTGTCGCGGTAAGCCTGCTCGCCCTTCTCTTCGGCCTCGGTATCCTGCGCCTTCGAGGCGCCTATTTCGCGCTCGCCACGATCGGCGTGAACGAAGGGGTAAAGGCGTTCGTCGCCAACTTCACGCCTTGGGGTGGCGCGACGGGCATTTACATCTCCCTCGATGCTTTCAAACCCCTTGGCGGTCCGATGCAGGCGCTTTGGACGATCTATTTCCTCCTTGTTGCCGTAATGGGGCTGTCGTTGCTACTCAGCTATTCGATCAAGACATCGAAATTCGGCCTCGGGCTGCTCGCCATCGGTCAGAACGAGGACGCCGCCTCGGTGCTCGGCGTGCCAACGCCGCGCTACAAGGCGTACGTGTATAGCGCCTCCGCTTTTTTACCCGCGATCGCAGGAGCGTTGTTCTTTTTCAAGAGCGCCTTCATCCAGCCCGACGGCGCGTTCGACCTTCTGCTCTCGACTGAAGCAATCGTCATGGTCATGCTCGGCGGTCAGGGCACCGTCATCGGCCCGGCGCTCGGCGCCTTTCTCTACGAGGAACTGCGCAGTACGCTGCTCACAGTGGAAACTTTCTCCCACTTCCAGCTGGTGATAGCCGGTGTGCTTCTTCTGCTCATCGTGCTCTTCGCCCCCGGCGGACTTATGGGCTGGATTCATCAGCGTTGGCCGCGCACGAAGCGCGTGTTGGAGTGATGAGCCTTCTCGAGGTACAGGAGATCGGCAAGCGCTTCGGCGGCTTGCAGGCCGTCGACGCGCTGAGCTTCACGGTCAGCGAAGGCGAGATCCTTGGACTGATCGGCCCGAACGGTGCCGGCAAGTCGACTGTTTTCAACGTAATCAATGGCGTCTATCTGCCGGATCGTGGCCGAGTCACTTTCCGTGGCACCGACATCACCGGCGAGGCGCCTTATCGCGTCGTGCGCCACGGGCTTGCGCGCACCCATCAAATCGTGCAGCCGCTCGCTGCGATGACCGTGCTCGAGAACTGCACGGTGGGCGCGTGTTTTGGCCGCGAAAATCTGTCGCTCAGCCATGCGTGCGAGGTGGCGCGTGAGGTGGCGGCATTCGTCGGGCTTGAGGACCGACTCGACGACCCGGCGGGCCAGCTCACGATTGCCGGAAAGAAACGCCTCGAACTTGCGCGCGCGCTTTGCGCACGTCCCACACTTCTCTTACTTGATGAGGTTCTGGCCGGCCTCAACCCAACCGAGGTGGCGCGCATGATCGAGGTCATCCACCGCATCCGGGAGCGTGGCGTCGCTATCCTCATCATCGAGCACCTCATGCACGCGATCATGAGCCTCTCCGACCGGATTGTAGTGTTGTGTTCGGGCCGCAAGCTGGCGGAAGGCCTCCCGGCTGAAGTCGCCAACAATACCGCAGTGATTGAAGCCTACCTCGGTGATCCCGAGCTCGCCGCAAAGTTGCACGGAGCACGTTGAAATGGACGAGCCCCTGCTTCAGGTCGAATCGCTCGAGGCCGGCTACGGCGAGGTGCAGATACTGTGGGGCATTTCGCTCGGCGCGCTGGGCGGCCGGCTTACCGCGATCGTGGGCGCCAATGGCGTCGGCAAAACCACGACGCTGCGCGCCGTCGTCGGCAGCATCAATCCCTGGGGCGGGCGAGTCATCTTTCAGGGCGAGGATGTCACGCGCCTCGCACCCCATGTGAAGGCGGAGCGCGGTCTTGTCCTAGTACCCGAGGGGCGCCAGCTGTTCAGTGAAATGTCGGTCGAGGAGAATCTGGAGATGGGTGCATTCTCGAAACGGGCCTCGCGAAAATTCTCTCAGCGCCTGGAGGAGGTCTACGCGCTCTTCCCTCTCCTCAAGGAGCGCCGGCGGCAACAAGCCGGAACTTTCTCGGGTGGGGAACAGCAAATGTTGGCGATCGCACGCGGGCTCATGTCCGACCCGGAGATCCTGATCATTGACGAGCTCTCGCTCGGGCTTGCCCCTGTCGTGGTCCATCAGCTTTTCTCGACGCTCAAAACTCTCAAGGACGAGGGTCTCACCATTCTGCTCGTCGAGCAAAATGTACATCTTGCTTTTGCGCTCAGCGATTATGCCTACGTGATTGCCGAAGGGCGGCTCTTCACCGAGGGACCGCCGGCTAAACTCGCCGAGATGGCGGAGATCAGGCAGGCTTATCTCGGTCTCTAGCACGCGTTAGAAACGCCGCGCGCCGGTGAACAAGCAACGCTTTATGCGTTACACCCCGCCACCGCTTGACCGCGCCGCTCCAGCTCAGCCCGTCGTTCACCGGCACGTTTTCCGGCCTCAGGTCAACCCCAACGCCTTCGCCGCGTTGACCACATCCATCAGCGTTTTGTAGGGCGATCCGACTCCGGCCACGAGCACGTTAGGCTGCACGGCGAGCGGCACGACATCGATGAAATCCTTCGTGGTTTCATAAGGCAGCTTGGAATAGATCGCCGGGTTCACCGAGTGCGCGTTCGAATTGATGAGCAGCGTGTAGCCGTCGGGGGCCGCTTTCGCCACCACGTTCGAGCCGATCGAGCCGCCCGCGCCGGCGCGATTCTCCGCCACGACCGGCTGGCCCCAGATTTCCGAGAGCATCTGCGACTCGATGCGTCCGACGATGTCGGTGGAACTTCCGGGCGTGAACGATATGATCATGTGCACCGGCTTACTGGGCAAGCCCTGCGCAAACGCCTGTAAAGTGAATGCCGCGATTGTGGCGGCAAGAATCGCTTTGATTGTTTTCACGGGTGCTGTCTCTTCGGGTTGATTGCGACGCGCCAGGTCAGTTTCTACTGCGGCTTTATGCCCGCCGCCTTGACGATGCGTGCGGAATCGTCGAGCTCCTTGCGCACGAACCGACTGAACTCGCCCGTGGACATAATCATCGTGTCGTTGCCGAGCTTGGCGAGCCGCTCGCGCACGTCGGGGCTGGCAAGCGCGCGGTTTACGTCCTTGTTGATTTTCTCGACGACGTCCGCGGGCATGCCGGCCGGCCCCCACAGGCCGAACCAAAGCGTGAACTCAAAGCCGGCAACGCCGGCCTCGGCGACCGTCGGCACCTCCGGAAGCTGGCTCGAGCGCTTGGAGGTGCTCACAGCCAGCGCGCGCAGCCTGCCGTCCCGGATAAGCGGGATCACAGGCGAGATCGGGGCGAAGTAGTAGTTGACTCGCGCGCCCATGAGATCGGATACCACTTCCGGCGTGCCCTTGTACGGCACGTGCACGACGTCGATACCCGTCATCAGCTTG
>JBGPGJ010000086.1:0-7146 GCA_041483795.1 Sulfurifustaceae bacterium | reverse complement strand
GTGTCGGCGAACGGGGGATGTTGCTATGGTCGGGGGGTTGCGCGGCTTTGGCCGCGAACGCCCGACCACGGTTGTGGGGGGGTCTACGCGAACACACTTAACGTGTGTTCGCGCCGCCGAACGGGTGCAAATGATTTCTTTGCACCCTGGGCTGAATGGCGGTGTGGTCGCCGTTGTCCAGCGGAATTCGGCGCCGCCGAACGGGCGGGCCGAAGTTGCCTGCCCTGGGCCGGCAACGGGCTGGACTTCAAGCGAAGCATGGATGCGTAGCGCTGAAGTTTACGCCGTCGAACGGGTGCGCATGGTTCTCGCGCACCCCGGCGGGAAATAAATGAGGGTCAGGGGCTAGGCGTGAGGATGAGAAAATCGCGCCTGCATCCAAGCCCTCTTCGGCGGTGAAGAGGGTTCTCGGCAATTTGCTAGAGGAGTATTTACGTGGCGTGGAATCAACCCGGCGGTGCCGGCGACAAAGACCCCTGGGGCAAGCGTAAACCGAACGAAACGTTCGATATCGAGCGGCTGTTGCGCAACGTGCAGAACCGCTTGCGCGGGCTTTTCGGCGGTCGCGGCGATGGCGAAGGAAGCGGTCGCGGTTTCGGGATCGGTTTAATCGCGATCGTCGCGGTTGTCGTGTGGGGGTTGTCGGGTGTCTACATCGTACAGCAGGGCGAACGCGGCGTGGTGCTGCGCTTCGGTCAAATGACCGAGATCACCGAGGCCGGTCTGCACTGGCGTTTGCCGTATCCCGTCGAGCGCGTTGAGAAAGTGAACGTCGAGAAGGTCTCGACGATCGAAATCGGCTACCGCAGCAACCCGCGCAGCGGTGGCAAGAGCAAAGTCGCGAAAGAAGCGCTGATGCTTACGCAAGACGAGAACATCATTGAGATCGAATTTGCAGTGCAGTACAAGATCAAGGACGCCGCGGCTTATCTCTTCAACGTCAAGGACCCCGAAACCACCATTTCCCAAGCCACCGAATCGGCGGTGCGCGAGGTCGTCGGCAAAAGCACGCTCGATTTTGCCATGACCGAAGGGCGCGACGACGTTGCCCGAGCGGCGCAAGAATTATTGCAACAAATACTCGATCGCTACCACGCCGGAATCCAGGTTGTGACGGTGCAAACGCAGAAGGCGCAGCCGCCGGAAGAGGTGAAATCGGCGTTCGACGACGCGGTGAAAGCACGCGAGGACGAGCAGCGACTGAAGAACGAGGCCGAGGCCTACGCCAACGATGTCATCCCGCGCGCCCGCGGCGCGGCGGCGCGCCTGATGCAGGAGGCGGAGGGCTACAAGGCGTCCACTATCGCGCGCGCGGACGGTGACGCGCGCCGCTTCACGCAAATCGCCGCCGAGTATGTCAAAGCGCCCGCGGTGACGCGCGAGCGCTTGTACATCGAGACCATGGAGCAGGTATATTCCAACACCACCAAGATATTTGTGGACCAGAAAGGCGGGAACAATCTTATTTATCTGCCGCTCGACAAGCTTATACCGCCGCCGGCGGAGAACGCCGGGAGCGTTGCGCCGCCCATGACGGAGGCCGAGTCCGTGCCGGCCAAGAATGCCGCTGGCGCGCGCAGCCGCGGCGACCAGCGTAACCGGAGGACAACGCCGTGAGTCAGAACAAGTTGATCGCTCTGATTGCGCTGATTCTGCTGGTGGTGCTAACGGTCGCCTCGTCCGTGTACTCGGTGGACGCGCGCGAGAGGGTCATCGTGGTGCGCTTCGGCCAGATCCTGCGTCACGACGATCCGCCGGGATTGCATTTCAAGCTGCCGTTCACCGACGAGGCGCGCTACTTCGACATGCGGATTCTCACCCTCGACCAAGACCCGCAGAACTTCCTTACCAAAGAGAAGAAGTACGTCGTGGTGGATTCGTTCGTCAAGTGGCGCATCGTGGACGCCCGTCAGTACTATCTTTCGGTAGGTGCCTCCGAGTCCGCGGCCAAGAGCCGGCTCGAGCCGGTGGTCAACGGCGGCCTACGCAAGGAGTTTGGCGAGCGTACGGTCAAGAGCGTGATCTCGGAAGACCGCCATAAGATCATGGATATCCTCACGGCTTACGCCGACAAGGAGGCGCGCAAGTTCGGTATCGAGGTCGTGGACGTGCGCATCCAACGCGTGGATCTGCCGCCCGAGGTGAGCGCGTCGGTGTTCGATCGTATGAAAGCCGAGCGCTTGCGTATCGCGAATGAACTGCGTGCGCAGGGCGCGGAGGCGGCGGAAAAAATCCGCGCCGACGCCGAGCGTAAACGCGACATATTGGTCGCCGAGGCCTACGGTAAGGCAGAACGTATCCGCGGTGAAGGCGATGCGCGTGCGACTTCTATCTACGCCAATGCCGCCACGCAGGCGCCGGAGTTCTACTCCTTTTATCGTAGCCTCAACGCTTACAAGGAAAGCTTCAAACAGAAAGAGGACATCATGGTGGTGGACCCGAGCGCGGATTTCTTCAAGTTCATGAAGAAACCTACCCGCTAGGCGAGGCGGAGTAGTCGCGGATGCACTTAACGTGTGCAGCCCAGGGTGCAACAAAACCACTTGCACCCGTTCGGCGGCGCAGATGCACGTTAAGTGCATCTGCGCGGTCCCGCCTCACCCGCACTGCTGAGCGCCGGTACACGGACGTACCGGCCGTGGTATCCGCTGCCACCGATGTTACGCCAAGGACGGCTGGCACCCTTTGCGTCTTTGCGGTGAACAACAATAAATCCGAAATTCCTTATTTGGTTTTTTCGATTATCCAGCGGCCATTTTTTTTCACCAGCACGCGGTCGCAGCCGACATCCGAGAGTTTCGCTTCGTTGCCCGGCAGGTTTACCACGACACGTTCTCCCGCTTCGCGCAGCCGCTCGATTTCGGCGGCGTCGGCATCGGTCGGCGCCAAAATACCTGCAAGAGATGTCTCCGCTACACCGGAGAGTCTCAACAGCGTGCGCAGATCGGCGCCGAAACCGGTCGCCGCGCGCGCGCGCCCGAAGGCGCTGCCGATGCCATCGTAGCGTCCGCCCTTGGCAATGGCCCGGCCGTGTCCGGGCACGAAGACCGAGAACACCACGCCGGTGTAGTAGCGATATCCCGACAGCTCCGCCAAATCGAAGTGGAGTGCCGGCGCGCGCGGCTGACGTGCCACACACTGCGCCACCCGGCGCAGATACGCGAGCGCTTGCTGCACGTCCGGCGGCGCGCCAGCGAGTTTCTCCGCCGCATCGTCCAGCGCCCCCGAGCCGCCGCTGAGGTCGAGTAGACAGGCAAGCCAGGCGCGGGCCTTTTCGTTTGCCGCCTGCGCGATCAACTGCAATACCCGATCGTGGGCCTTGCGTTGTAGCGCTTCGAACAAATCGGCTTCGAGCTCGAATGACAACTTCGCATGTCGTGCGAGCGCACGGAACACACCCACATGCCCCAAATCAATGTGGCGCTCGCGGATGCCGGCGAGTTCCAGTGTCGCGTCCATCAACAGCAATACCTCGGCGTCGCTCTCGGGGCCGGCGTGGCCAAAAAGTTCCGCGCCGAGTTGTAGCGGTTCGCGCGAACCGCCGAATTCGTCCGGGCGCGTGCGCAACACGGGGCCGGCGTAACACAGCCGTACCGGCGTCTCGCGTTTGAGGTAGTGCGCGTCAATGCGCGCCGCCTGCGGCGTCATGTCGGGGCGCAGTCCGAGCAGGCGACCGGAGAACTGATCGGTGACCTTGAAGGTTTGCAAATCCAGGTCGTGCGCCGCACCGATCAGCAACGACTCCAGGTACTCGATGAGCGGCGGCATGACCAACTCATAACCCCAGCGTACAAACAGATCGAGGATGGCGCGGCGCAAGCGCTCCACGCGGCGCGCCTCGGCCGGCAGGATTTCCTCGAAGCCATCGGGCAACAGCCAGCGCTCTTTCGTCGTCATGGGCGGGGTAAAAGGATTCAGGAATTATTGCTTCGGTGGGAAAATACCCGAATTCGTTCCAGCAAAACAGTGTTCATTATAAACAGCCGGGCCGATATACGCCCCATTCACCCGCCGAACCAACAATTGAACAATCATGGGAATTTCGCTATCGAAGCGGCGACCGAACGCAACGAAAATATAAGCCGAACCGTCGGTGGATAAATGTGACTCGCCCAACGGTTGGGTCGCCGCTTCAATAGCGCAGGATATAGAGGAGTACGACGCCCAGCAACATCGAGGTCATGCCGGCAAAGCGCAACTGCGAATCACTGAGCTGTGCCAGTGCGGTCAGCATGCGCCGCAACCCGGCCGGATTCGCAAATGGCACGATCCCCTCCACCACCAACAGCAGCGCCAGCGCCACCCAGAGTTCTTGCCACATACACTTTCAATGTTTTCCTTACCAGATTGCTGGTACCAGCCATCCATGGCGTAGCGCCTCGACTTTGTTGTGCCACAGCCGGTATGTCCGTATACCGGCGCTCAGCGGTGCGGGTGAGGCGAGACCGCGCAGATTCACTTAACGTGCATCTGCGCCGCCGAACGGGTGCAAGGGGTTTTGTTGCACCCTGGGCTGCACACGTTAAGTGCATCCGCGACTACCCCACTTCGCCTTTGCGGTGAATAATCATAATCTCAATGGGTTCCTTAAAATTTCCCTTCGAAACCGGAGCTGGTGTAGTTCTCGAACTTGGTGTATTCGCCGAGAAAGGTGAGCCGCACCGTGCCGATCGGGCCGTTACGTTGCTTGCCGATGATGATTTCGGCGACGCCTTTGTCCGGACTGTCCTCGCGGTACACCTCGTCGCGGTAGATGAACAAAATCACGTCTGCGTCCTGCTCAATCGCGCCACTTTCGCGAAGATCCGACATCACCGGACGCTTGTCGGTGCGGCTCTCGACACTGCGGTTCAACTGCGACATCGCGATTACCGGGACGTTCAATTCCTTGGCAAGTCCCTTGAGCGCGCGCGTGATATTCGAGATCTCGGTCGCACGGTTCTCGTCGCCGGCGCCGCCGCCGGACTCCATAAGCTGAAGGTAATCCACGAGCACGAGACCGAGCCCGTGCTCGCGCTTTATGCGCCGTGCGCGGGCGCGCAACTCGAGCGGCGTTATCCCCGCTGTATCGTCAATGTAGATCGGCGCCTCGCTGAGCAGGCTCACGGCCGAGGTGAGCCGCGGCCAATCGTCGTCATCGAGCTTGCCGGTGCGCATGCGGTGGGCGTTGATGCGTCCGAGCGAAGCCATCATGCGCATGGCGAGTTGCGAGCCCGGCATTTCCATGCTGAACACCGCCACCGGTACCTTGTGACCGACCGCGGCATTCTCGGCGATATTCATCGCGAGCGATGTTTTTCCCATGGACGGTCTCCCGGCGATGATGATCAGGTCCGAGGGCTGCAAGCCGGAGGTCTTGTCGTCGAGATCGAGAAAACCCGTGGCGACGCCGGTGATGGACGACTTCGAGCGGAACAGCGTATCGATCCTGTCCACCGCCTCGGACAGCAACTTCGAGATCGGGCGATAGTCCCCGCGCCGCGGACCCTTTTCGCTGATCTCGAGGATTCGCTTCTCGGCGAAATCCAATAGCTCGGTGACATTGCGACCATCCGGCTGATAAGTGGTGGTACTGATGTCGGAAGCGGCGCGCAGCAGTTGGCGCAACACCGAGCGCTCGTGCACGATGTTGGCGTAGGCGACGATGTTGGCCGCGCTCGGGGTGTTGTTTGCAACGGAGGCGAGATATGACAATCCGCCCACCGCCTCGAACTCGCCCGACTTCTCGAGTCGTTCGCTAACCGTGACGATATCGGCGGGGCCGGCCTCTTCGCACAGCGCCGCAATGGCGTTGTAGATGAGACGATGTTCGCGGCGGTAAAAATCGTCGGGGGTGAGAATATCGCCGATGCGGTCCCAGGCGCGGTTGTCGAGCATCAGCCCGCCGATAACGGACTGTTCCGCCTCGACCGAGTGCGGCGGGACTTTGAGCGCGCCGATGACCGATTCTGGCGTCGCTTCCGACCCGCCTCGCTTGGAATAGGCACGATCCTCCACGCGTTCTGTCTCCGTCAGGGCCGCGTTGCGGCTTGATGAAAGTTATCGGTGAACACTATACACAGCGCGCCCCGGTGTTGCACCGGGGCGCCGACCGGCGGCCAGATGTAAGAATCCCGGGACGGATTATTTCATCTGCTTCATCATTTCTCGCCAATGACAGAAACGGTGATCTTGACATGCACTTCTGGATGCAGCGACACCGCAATCTCGTGATCGCCCACGTCCTTGATCGGACCGCGATCGAAATGGATTTCTGACTTCTGCACCTCGAAACCGGCGGCGTTCATCGCCTCCACGATGTCACGCATGCCGACGCTGCCGAAGAGTTTGCCGTCTTCGCTCACCTTACGGACGATCTGTACGGTGGCGCCGCCGATCTTCTCGGCGCGGGCCTGGGATTTTTGCAGCGCGTCCATCTGCGTTTTTTCCAATTCGGCGCGGCGCCCCTCGAATTTGGCGCGATTCTCTTCGGAGGCGACGATGGCTTTGCCGTGGGGGATCAGGAAATTGCGCGCAAAACCGGCCTTGACCTTGACCTCTTCGCCGAGGCCGCCGAGGTTGCGTACTTTCTCAAGCAGAATAATTTGCATGGGCGATCCCTCGTTAGTGGCTGTCGCAGTACGGCATCAGTGCGAGAAAGCGCGCGTACTTGATGGCACGCCCGAGTTGGCGCTGATAACGCGATTTGGTGCCGGTGTTGCGCGAGGGAATGATGCGGTGGGTTTCGCTGATGTACTGCACGAGCACGGTGAGATCTTTGTAATCAATCTCTTCCACGCCTTCGGCCGTGAAACGGCAGTATTTCTTGCGGCGAAAAAAACGCGACATGTTCTGCTCCTGAGGAATTCGTGTTGATCCGGGTGCGAGTTAAATCGCGGGACCGGGCTCGATGGCCGGTGCGACGGCGCTCCCGGAAGCGACCTGTTCTTCGTTCTCCTTCTCTTTCATGAGCGGCGAAGGGGTGGTGACGGCGGCCTTGCGATGGATCACGAGCGAGCGCAGCACGGCATCGTTAAAGCGGAATGCGGATTCCAGCTCGCGCAGCGTAGCCAGCTCGCACTCGATGTTCATCAGCACGTAGTGCGCCTTGTGCACCTTGTGGATGGAGTAAGCGAGTTGACGGCGGCCCCAGTCTTCGAGGCGGTG
>JBGPGJ010000085.1:0-7164 GCA_041483795.1 Sulfurifustaceae bacterium | reverse complement strand
GGAGGACATTCTCAAAAAGTTTAAAGTTTTTAACTTGAGCGAGGCGCAGAAGCGACACCTGAACAAGGTATGGCACCGATTGGACGCCTGGCTAGATTCTGTGGAGGGTTTAAGCAGGCTAAAGTCACGGTACACGATCTGCTCGTTGTCCAATGGCAATATTGGGCTGCTTACCGACATGGCTAAACATGCGGCTTTGCCTTGGGACTGCATTCTTTCGGCGGAGGTCTTCAGGAAATACAAGCCCGATCCGGCGACCTATCTTGGCGTCGCCAAGATTTTTGATGTGGCGCCGGGGGAGGTGATGATGGTTGCCGCTCACCAAGATGACTTGGTTGCGGCGCGTGGCTGTGGACTAGAAACCGCATACATCGAACGCCCTCACGAATTCGGCCCGACCCAATCAAAGGATGTCTCGCCCAATCCAGACAATACATTGTACGCCAATAGTATTGGCGAACTTGCTGCCTTGCTTGGCTGCTAGTTTTAAGAGAAGCCGACGCGCCGACAAATTGGTCAATCATGAAACCAGTTGTTCAATTGGAAACCACAGGTTGCGGTATCGCGAGTGTTGCCGCGCTTGCCGGTCTTTCGTACTCGAAAGCAAAATCGCTAGCAAATTCTATGGGTATCTTTACCCAGGACGAGAAACTGTGGTCGGAAACCTCACATGTCCGAAAACTGCTGCGCCACCTCGACCTAAAGTCAGGTTCCCGTGAAGTGCCTTTCCGCTCGTGGGCGGCTCTGCCAGATCTCGCCCTGTTGTCAATCAAGTGGCATCTGGAGAATGGCCGCCCATTTTGGCATTGGGTGGTATTCGTTCGTGAAAATGGGCGATCCTATGTGCGCGACTCAAAGAAGAGTCTACGTAACAATCTGAGGACGGATTTTGGCCGAATGAAACCGAAGTGGTATATCCCGATCGTGTGCGGTCGGGGAGAGAGGTAAGCAAGAAGTCCGGGGACATGCGTTACATATTCCAGCGTTTCGATTTGTAGGGTCGGATTGAGCGAAGACAAATCGATCGCTGTTGTTCTAGTCCCCGTATGGTGCGCCAGAGCACCGCAACGTTTCTGAGAGAAGCCCGGGCGCAGTTTTTAATCCCCCGTAGACGCCGCGCGAGCATCGCAGCCTGACTCGTGGTTCTCGCTCGCCTCGTGTTTGAGCACGAGCGGCGTTTTCTGCCGCCGGCGAGTTGAGGCGAGCGCCGAGTCGGGCGAGAAGCGCAGCGAAGTAGTCGGTGTCTCTCGGGGGCGGCTTTCTTTGGGTTACTTGTATAACAACGATGGTGTCGTGGCATGATGTTTTTGCGGGCCGGCAGACCGATTGGGTTACGATCGAGAAGATCGAAGAAAAGCGTGGTTACCGGTTCGCTTTTCTTTGTGCGAACAAAGAAAAGTAACCCGCCCGCGGTGCGGGAACCGCAAGTAAAATGAACTCACGATGATCGCGCGCAGCGCGCGAAATGCGGAGCATGACATCGCACCTCGCCCAGGCGTAGAATTGCTGCCCGCTCACGGATTACCTCGGCCACTAGATGAAAAAGAAGTCCGAAAAAGACGGGCTGCTGACCGTATCGCAAGCCGCCAAGAGCTTTGGTTTCTCGGGCGACTACTTCCGGCGGCTGGCGGAGAAGGGTCGGCTCGAGGCGCGAAAGGTCGGCCGGCAGTGGTTGACCACGTCGGATGCGGTGGAGTCTTTCCTCGAAAGTCGCGAAGAGCGCGGCGTTTACAAGAAGCGCGTTAAACATCCCTAGCCTTTACAATAGCACGTTATCGTGCTATTAATCCGATCGCGGATAACACGCGAACGGAAAAGCCGATTATTCCAGATTTCAGAAAGTACGCGCTTCTCATTGATCTCTCGTTCCGGGAGTGCATCGTTTCCGCTCCCACGTTCCGTTTATTTGCGCGAAATGCAGAACATACTCTGCAAGTTGCAGCATATCCTCTTAACGGTGCAGCATGTCTTCTGTAGACACTTGTCCGCGTAGCGACTGCAATAAGGACATGGGAAAGGGGGCAAGGAGCCAGCTGGCCGGGAAGCTGCGGTTGTTACGCGTGGTGCGTGGGTGGTCGCAGGAAGAGCTGGCCGACGCCAGCGGTTTGCATCGCACCTATATCAGTCTGATAGAGCGCTCCGTGTGCAGCGTCAGTCTCGATAAACTCGAGCGGCTCGCGAATACCTTCGGCATCACGCTTTCCGAACTATTGGGCGCCACGGACCCGGCCGACGTCGGCAAGCGCTTACTCGCGACGTTGAATAGAACGGCCAAGAAGAAAAGGGGTCGCCAAGCATGTTGATCATAACCCGCAGGGTGAGTCAGTCGTTCATCATCGTTCCGGACCCAGGGCTCGATCCCGCCACTCCGATCGGCGAGCTTTTTCAGCAGGGGCCCATTAAAGTGTTGGTTGCGCAAGTACACGGAACGCGCGTGAAACTCAGTATTGACGCCGATGAGCGACTGCTAATTTTACGCGAGGAGTTGTGCGAGCGTGGGTCTTAAGGGAACTGAATAAGTTCGTTTTTGTCGCTCCCGCGAAGGGCGGGGGTCCAATTTGTAAGGTGAAAAACTAGATGCCCGCTCCCCGCTAACAACATGCGGGGACAAGCTTTGCGGGCATGACGGTAGCTGACTTAATCAGCTTCCTCGGCGTACGTAACGAACAAGGCGGACGAGCGGTTGATATCCAAATCACTTCGGCATATTTGGACCACCCGCCGCGCGAGGGAGGTTGCAGCATGCAGCGCTCGGGTGGCCCGTCGCGGGCGTTACTGCCGCACGCCGGTGAAGTCGGTGTTCCCCATCATGGTCTCGTAGACACCTTTCAAGGCGTTGCCGTCCACCGTCGCGCTGAACGACACCGGAAAACTCCCCATGGGAGTCGCAACCTTGGCCGCAAAGCTCAGGCTCATGCCTTCGACCTTGAGATTTTCGAGAGCGGTTGTGCCGGCGGTTCCCGTCAGCGTGCCGCTATAGGCATTGTTGTCGTTTTTAATGGCGAGCAGTGGGGTTTGAACGCCGAACGGCGTTTCCATCGTCAGTTTCCAGTTTCCGGCAACGCTCATGATTTTCTCCTCGGTTTTAGCAATTGACGATCAGGGTATTCGGGACGATCGCCCCTCGTCTGCGCCGGCGCCGTCGGTGTCGCTCGCGCGACCTTCAGGTCTTGCCCATTTCCCGCAATGCCTCGGCCCGCAGATCTTTGCGCAGCACCTTGCCGATCGGAGTCTTTGGCAACTCGCCGCGGAATAAAAATTGTTTGGGCACTTTGTAGGCCGCGAGGTACTGGCAACAGTGCTCGCGCAGCTCTTCCTCGGTCAGAGTGGGATCGCGCTTGACGACGTACGCGCGCACCGCCTCGCCGGAGGCGGCATCCGGCACGCCGATCACGCCGGCCTCGAGCACGCCCGAGTGCTTGACGATTGCGTCTTCGACCTCGCTCGGATAGACGTTGAAGCCGGACACGTTCACCATGTCCTTTTTGCGATCGACGATGTAAAAGAAGCCATCTTCGTCCATGCGGGCGATATCGCCGGTGCGCAGCCAGCCGTCCTTCAGTACCTGCGCTGTTTCATCGGGTTGCTGCCAATAACTCTGCATCACCTGCGGGCCTTTCACCATGAGCTCGCCCTGTTCGCCGACCGGCACCGGTTTGTCTTCCTCATTGACGATGCGCACGTACGTGCTCGCGAACGGAATGCCGATGCTGCCGATCTTCTCCGGTCCGTCGAACGGGCTGCTGGTGACGGTGGGACTCGTTTCGGTCAACCCGTAACCTTGATACAAGCGAAAGCCCGTTACCTGCTTCCACCGTTCGGCCACCGCGTCTTGCACCGCGGCGCCGCCGCCGACCGTGGCCTTCAAGTCCTTCGGCGGGTTGGTGCGGAACCACTCCTCGTTGAGCAGGCCGGCGAACAGCGTATTCACGCCGGTCATGAAGCGGAAGTTGAACTTCTCGAACGCCGGTTTCAGGTTCGAGACCGGCCGCGGCGACGGAATCAGGACGTTATGCCCGCCGACGCGGTAGATGACCGCGCTCACGCCCATGGCGAAGATGTGGTACATCGGCAGCGGCGTGAGCGACGTGCGGTTGTCCTCGAGCTGGTCCCGCAGATTGTTGTACGACTGCGCCACGTTCGACACGAGGTTGCGGTGCGTCAGCATCGCGCCCTTCGGCCGGCCCGTGGTGCCGCCGGTGTATTGCAGCGCCAGCAAATCGTCCAGCCCGACGTCGAGCGCCGCCACCGACCGTCCTTGCGCCAGGTGCTTCGCGCCGAGCTTGAGCGCGCGCGCGAACGGCTGCGCCGGGACCGGGCACGGCGGCACCATTTTCTTCAGGCGCTGCACCGTGCGCACGATGAACTTGGGCACCGGCGGAAAGTGCTCCGCGACGCTGTGGATGAGGACGGTCTGCACCCGGCTCTTCGGGATCACGGCCGCCAGCTTGTCGGCGAACATGTCGATGATGAGGAGCAGCTTGGCGCCGGAATCGTTCAGCGCGAACTCGATCTCGGGCGGCGTATACAGCGGGTTGATGTTCACGATCGCGCAGCCGGCTTTGGCGGCGCCGTACATGAACACCGGGTAAGCGAGGCAATTCGGGCTCTGGATCGCGACGCGATCGCACTTTTGCAGGCCGAGCTCGAAGCGCAAGTACGCGGCGAACTCATCGGTCATCCGGTCGACTTGCGCGTACGTCAAGGTGCCGGTGGTTCCGGTCGGCAGGCAGGTGGTGAAGGCGGGGGCGCCGGCATGCTCGCGGCTCGCCTGGGCGATTAGATCCCCGAGGTTCTTGCACCCGAGTTCGCCGAGATCCGGCTTGCTCTTGCCGGCATAGTGCCGCAGCCACGGGCGCGAGTCGTACGCCTCGAAGCCGGTCTTCGGGTTTCGCGTGGTTCCCGCGCGACCGGACGTTTTATCCGCCATGGTTTACTACTGTGCGTGTTTTAGTTTTCGCCACCGCCGCCCCTTGCGTTTCTTGCGATACCGCGGCGCCGTCAGACGCCGAGCAAAAAGTCGGACGCCTTCATGTCGAGCAAATTGGCGGCGCCGGATCGAATCCCGCTCAGGTGCGCGCGCGTGCGCGGCAAGAGGCGTTGAAAATAGAAGCGCGCGGTCTGGTGCTTCGCCTGATAGAACGCCGGTTCCGTGGTGCCGGCGGCGAGCTTGGCGCTCGCGACTTGCGCCGCCGCCGCCCAGAAGTAGGCGAGCGTGACGTAACCGGAGTACATAAGGTAGTCGAACGCCGCGGCACCGGCTTCGTCCGCGTTTTGCAGCGCCGCCATGCCGATCTTCAGGGTAACGTCGGCCCATTCCTTGTTGAGCTCGCTCAACGGCCCGACGAATTCCTTGCTCGCGGCCTCGGTTTCGTTGGCTTTGCAGAATTCGTGCACGATCTTGGTGAAGCTCATCAGCGTCCGGCCCTGGCTGCCGAGCACCTTGCGCCCCAGCAGGTCGATGGCCTGGATGCCGGTGGTGCCTTCGTACAGCGTGGAAATACGCGCGTCGCGCAGATTCTGTTCCATGCCCGACTCGGCGATGTAGCCGTGCCCGCCGTACACCTGCATGCCGAGATACGCCGATTCGACGCCGACTTCGGTGAGGAACCCCTTGGCGATCGGCGTGAGCAGCGCGAGCAGCGATTCCGCCTGCATCCGGTCGGCTTCGTTTGGGCTGTGCAGCGCGATGTCGACCTGTTTGCCGCAGAAGTAAATCAGCGCGCGAGCGCCTTCGGCGAACGCCTTCATCGTGAGCAGCATGCGCCGCACGTCCGGGTGCACGATGATCGGGTCGGCCGGTTTGTCCGGCGCCTTTGCGCCGCTCAGGGAGCGCATCTGCAGCCGCTCGCGCGCGTAGCGCGTGGCGTTCTGGAACGCCACTTCCGCGCTCGCCAGGCCCTGCATCGCCGTGCCGATGCGCGCGGAGTTCATGAAAGTGAACATGCAGTTCAAGCCGCGATTGGGCGGGCCGATGAGGAAGCCCTGCGCGCCGTCGAAGTTGAGCACGCAGGTCGCGTTGCCGTGGATGCCCATCTTGTGCTCGATCGATCCGCACGACAGTCGGTTGCGGCTGCCGAGCGCGCCGTTCGCATCCGGCAAGAACTTCGGCACGATGAATAAGGAGATTCCTTTGGTGCCCGCGGGCGCGTCCGGCAGCCGGGCGAGCACGATGTGCACGATGTTTTCCGCCATGTCGTGCTCGCCGGAAGAGATGAAAATCTTGGTGCCGGTGATCTTGTAGCTCCCGTCGGCTTGCGGCTCGGCCTTGGTGCGCAGCATGGCGAGATCCGATCCGCAATGCGGTTCGGTCAAGCACATCGTTCCGGTCCAGCGCCCGGACGTGAGCTGAGGCAGATAGATTTTCTTCTGCGCATCGGTGCCGTGCGCATCGATCGTGCGCTTGGCGCCGTTCGACAGGCCGGGATACATGCACCAGGCCCAGTTTGCCTGGCCGATCATCTCGCCGAGCGACAGCGCCAGAGATTCCGGCAATCCCTGCCCGCCGTACTCCGTCGACGAGGCCAAGCCGGCCCATCCGCCCTCGACGAACTGCCGGTATGCTTCCTTGAAGCCGGTCGGCGTCTTGACCTCGCCGCCGTCGCTCCACGTGCAGCCCTCGAGGTCGCCCACGCGGTTCAGCGGCGCCAGCACCTCTTCGGCGAACTTCGCGCTTTCCTCGAGAATGCTTTGAACGACGTCCGGCGTGGCTTCTTCACAGCCGGGTAGATTCTTATAGTGCTCCGGGTAACCGAGCAGCTCGTCGCGGACGAACCGGATATCACGGAGTGGGGCTTTGTATTCGGGCATGGCAAGAAACCTTTGCTGTCTATATAAACGTCAGGACCAATACCTTGGTGTCCTTTGCGGCGAAAAGATCATTACACGACCTCAAATAAGCCGGCCGCACCCATCCCGGTGCCGACGCACATGGTTACGACGACGTACTTCGCCTTGCGGCGCTTGCCTTCGATCAGCGCATGACCCGTCAGGCGCGCGCCGGTCATGCCGTAGGGATGGCCGACGGCGATGGCGCCGCCGTTCACGTTGGTCTTCTCGATCTCCGCTCCGGTTTCCTTCTGCCACGCGAGGACCACGGACGCGAATGCCTCGTTGACCTCGAAAAGATCGATGCTCTTGAGGTCCAGCCCGGCGCGCTTGAGC
>JBGPGJ010000084.1:0-7166 GCA_041483795.1 Sulfurifustaceae bacterium | reverse complement strand
CGCCGCGTACAAGTTTTCCGTCGAGCGTTTCGCCTCCGAGATTGTCGCCGTGCGCGACAGCCTGGAGCTCGCCCGCACCGTCGAGATGAAGGGCGACCCCGATGTTATGCAGAAGATACACGAGGGGCTTGAGCTGACCTTAAAGCTTCTGGACGGGGTGTTCCAGAAGTTCAGCATTACCCTGATTGACCCCAAGGGCGAGAAATTCGACCCGACCCGCCACCAGGCGATCAGCATGGTGGAGTCGAGTGAAACCCCCGTGAACCACGTGGTGAATGTGGTTCAAAAGGGTTACCTGCTGTTCGACCGGGTGCTGCGCCCGGCGATGGTGGTGGTAGCGCGCGAAAAACCCAAGGAATCGGCTGCAAACTCCGGAACGGACGCTTGAAAAACCCTAACCCGGCCCCATTTCGACAATAACCTGACGGCCCGCCGGCCGGATTTTTTAGAGGAATACAGACCATGGCAAAAATAATCGGCATTGATCTGGGCACCACGAACTCCTGTATCGCCATCATGGAAGGCGACAAGGTGCGCGTGATCGAGAACAGCGAGGGCGATCGCACGACCCCTTCGGTGGTCGCTTTTGCCGACGGTGACGAAGTGTTGGTCGGCCAGTCCGCCAAGCGTCAGGCCATTACCAATCCACAGAACACGCTGCATGCGGTCAAGCGCCTCATCGGACGGAAGTTCGAGGACGAGGTCGCGCAGCGCGACATCAAGATGGTCCCGTACAAAATCGTCAAAGCCAAGAATGGCGACGCCTGGGTCGAGGTCAAGGGCAAGCCGATGGCGCCGCAAGAGATCTCGGCGCGCGTGCTGCAGAAGATGAAAAAGACCGCCGAGGATTATCTCGGCGAAGAGATCACGGAAGCAGTTATTACGGTGCCGGCGTATTTCAACGACTCCCAGCGCCAGGCGACCAAGGACGCCGGACGCATCGCCGGCCTTGAGGTCAAGCGCATCATCAACGAGCCGACGGCGGCGGCACTCGCCTACGGCATGGACAAGAAACCGGGCGATTCCAAGATCGCGGTTTATGACCTCGGCGGCGGCACGTTCGACATTTCTATCATCGAGATCGCCGAGGTGGACGGCGAGCATCAGTTCGAGGTGCTCTCGACCAATGGCGACACCTTCCTCGGCGGCGAGGACTTTGACAAACGCATCATTGATTATCTGGTGGACGAGTTCAAGAAGGATCAGGGCATTGACCTGCACACCGATCCGCTGGCGCTGCAACGCCTGAAGGATTCCGCCGAAAAGGCGAAGATCGAGCTGTCTTCGTCCCAGCAGACCGAAATTAATCTGCCGTACATGACTGCCGATGCCAAGGGCCCGAAGCACCTTAACATCAAGCTTACGCGCGCCAAGCTCGAATCGCTGGTCGAGGATCTGATCCAGAAGACTATCGAGCCTTGCCGCACCGCGCTCAAGGACGCCGGTCTCAAGGCCGCAGACATTAACGACGTCATTCTCGTCGGCGGCCAAACGCGCATGCCCAAAGTGCAAGAAGTGGTAAAGGACTTCTTCGGTAAGGAACCGCGCAAGGACGTGAACCCGGACGAGGCCGTCGCCATCGGCGCCGCGATTCAGGGTGCGGTGTTGGGCGGCGACGTGAAGGACATCCTGCTGCTCGATGTGACGCCGCTTTCGCTCGGCATCGAAACGCTTGGCGGGGTGATGACCAAGATTATCGCCAAGAACACCACGATTCCGACCAAGGCCAACCAGGTGTTCTCGACCGCCGACGACAACCAGACGGCGGTGACGGTGCACGTGCTTCAGGGCGAGCGCGAGATGGCCGCGGGCAATAAATCGCTCGGCCGGTTCGATCTCACCGGTATCCCGACCGCGCCGCGCGGCCTGCCGCAGATCGAGGTGACCTTCGACATTGACGCGAATGGAATCCTGCATGTAAACGCCAAGGACAAGGGCACTGGAAAAGAGAACAAGATTGTCGTCAAGGCGGGTTCGGGCCTGACCGAGGAAGAGATCCAGCACATGGTCAAGGACGCCGAGGCGCACGCCGAGGAAGACCGCAAGGCGCGTGAACTCGTCGAGGCGCGAAACCATGCGGACAACATGATCCACACTGTGCACAAGACGCTCAAGGAACACGGCGAGAAGGTCGAGGCGGCGGACAAGGAAAAGATCGAGGCCGCGATCAAGGAGCTCGAAGAAGCGTTCAAAGGCGATGACAAGGACGACATCCAGCGGAAGACCGAAGTGCTGATGGAGGCGTCGCACAAGCTTGCCGAGCAAATGTATAAGAGCGCTGCCGAGACCGCCGGGGCGGGTGCAACGACGGGCGGCGCCGAGTCGGAGCCGAAGGCCGAAGCCAAAGAGAACGCAGTAGACGCCGAGTTCGAGGAAGTGAAAGAGAACAAGAAGAAGTGAATATGAAGTACCCTCGCCCTAAGGGAGAGGGTCGGGGTGAGGGGAGTGAAGCCATTGCGTCAAGTTGTGCACTCCTCATCCCCAGCTCTTCTCCCTCGGGGAGAAGAGGGCGAGCCGAGGCGCGTTAAAGCGCGCGCTTCGTAAGGTCGAGCAGGCGCAGGATGATATATTCTGCGCCTGTTTTGCATTGAGGGTCGAAGCTGGCAGCTGAATGTTGACGGCCGGTAATTTTTACGAATGGCCAAAAAAGATTACTACGAATCGCTGGGTGTGGCGCGTAACGCCCCGGAGGCCGAGATTAAAAAGGCCTACCGTCGGCTTGCCATGAAGCATCACCCGGACCGCAATCCGGGCGATAAAAACGCGGAGGCGAAGTTCAAGGAGATCAAAGAAGCCTACGAGATGTTGTCCGACGCGCAGAAGCGCGCGGCCTACGATCAGTTCGGCCATGCCGGCGTGGATCCCTCGGCTGCGGCCGGTGCGGGCGGTTTCTACGGCGCCGGCGGCGGTGGTGGCGCGAATTTCTCCGACATCTTCGGCGACGTGTTCGGCGATATTTTCGGCGCCGGCGGTCGCACACGCGGACGCGACACTTTCCGTGGCGCCGATCTGCGCTACAGCCTCGAGTTGTCGCTCGATGACGCGGTGAAAGGCACGGAGGTGCGTATTCGTGTACCCGCGCTCGATACCTGCGATGTTTGCAAAGGTAGCGGTGCCAAGGCGGGAAGCTCGCCGTCGGTGTGTCGCACGTGCGGCGGTCACGGGCAGGTGCGCATGCAGCAGGGTTTCTTTTCCATTCAGCAGACCTGCCCGGCATGTCGTGGCGCCGGCAAGGTCATCACCGATCCGTGCCCCGCGTGCCACGGTCAGGGCCGCGTCGAGCATACCAAGACGCTCAATGTAAAAGTCCCCGCCGGGGTGGACGAGGGCGACCAGATTCGTCTTGCCGGCGAAGGCGAGGCGGGCGAGAACGGCGGAGTGCACGGCGATCTTTACGTTCAGATCCGGCTTAAGCCGCATCCGCTTTTCAGGCGCGAGCAGGACGATCTCCATTGCGAGATGCCGATCGGCATCGCCACCGCGGGGCTCGGCGGCGAGTTGGATGTACCGACGCTCGATGGTCGCGCGAGCATCAAGATTCCGCCGGGAACGCAGAGTGAAAAACTGTTTCGCCTGCGCGGCAAGGGCGTGCGCAACGTGCGTTCCGGACACGTCGGCGATCTGTATTGCCGCGTGAGCGTCGAGACACCGGTAAACCTCACCGAAACGCAGAAAGAACTGCTGCGTGAATTCGACGCCTCGATACGTGCCAGCGGCGCGCGCCACAACCCACGCGAGGCTTCCTGGCTCGATAAGATCAAGGGCTTATTCGGTTAAATCTCGCCTGGGGTCGTGGCGGATTGGCGCGGGGCGCCTGATCCTTTATCCTCACCGTTACACCGAATAAAAACACATAGCGCATGTTCAAGATTGCCATTGCCGGCGCCGCCGGACGCATGGGCCGCACCCTTATCGAGGCCTGCACCAAGAGCGAAGGGTTGCGCCTCACGGCCGCCATCGAACGCGCGGGCGTAACTGTCGTGGGCGCCGATGCCGGCGAGCTTGCGGGCGTGGGCAAGCTCGGCGTGCCGATTCGCGACACGCTCGACGGGCTCGACTTCGACGTACTGGTGGATTTCACGCGCCCCGAAGCGACGCTCTCCAACCTCGAGCACTGTCGGCGCGCGCGCAAGCGCATCGTGATTGGCACCACGGGATTCGATGAATCCGGCAAGACGCGCATTACTGACTTCGCGAAAGAAATCCCGATCGTGTTCGCGCCGAACATGAGTGTCGGCGTGAATCTTTGCTTCAAGTTGCTCGAAACCGCCGCGCGCGTGCTCGGCAATAACGTGGATATCGAGATCACGGAAGCGCATCACCGCTACAAGGCCGATGCCCCCTCGGGCACGGCGCTGCGCATGGGCGAAGTCGTGGCCAAGGCGCTTGGACGCGATCTCAAGACTGCTGCTGTATACGGTCGCCACGGAGTGATCGGCGAGCGGCCGCGCGAGGCCATCGGTTTTTCCGTCGTGCGCGCCGGTGACATTGTCGGCGACCACACCGTGCTTTTCGCCGGCGGCGGCGAACGGGTCGAAATCATCCACCGCGCCGAGTCGCGCATGACCTTCGCCAACGGAGCCTTGCGCGCGGCGCGCTGGCTTATGGATAAAAAGCCGGGTCTTTACGATATGCAGGATGTTTTGGGGTTGCGCTAAGCTATGCGCCTCCCCGCTGTTGTTGTGTACCCTCCCGATAGGTAAGATTTATCCTTCACCTTGGAAAAAGGTGGTGTTCGGCATTTGGACGGAGGTCAAATTGACCGAACCAATCATTGATAATGGGAGAAAATCGATGAGTATTTTGACAAAATCTATCGTTGCATTCGCGGGAGTGGGAGTGGTGTTCGCGACTTCGCAAGCGGTCGCAGCAGAAGTGAAGGGACACGCGAAGGTCGGATACGACACCGGCGGTGATACGCTCGTGACTGTGGTTTTTAATAACGGCGATCGGGAGAACATCAAGGCAAACCAGGGATTCTTTTTTGGCGGCGGCGTATCCATCGTTACACAAGACAAGGCAATCGAAACCGAGATTTCCCTAACTTACAAAGTAGATGACATCACAGCGTCTAACGGCGATGTAACGTGGTCCCGTTGGCCGCTGGATGCGCTGGTATTTTATCGCTGGGACAAGGTTCGGGTTGGCGGAGGTTTGACCGATCACTTCAGTCCGAAGCTCAGCGGCGGCGGTGTGGTATCCGGACTGAACGTGAGCTTCAAAACGAGCGTGGGCGAGATATTACAGGCGGATTGGCGTATCACGGAGAAAATGAATCTCGGCGCACGTTACACGATCCTGGACTATGAGCTAAAGAACACCAACACTAAGATAAAAAGCAACGGCCTCGGCATTGTATTCAGCGGTAGTTTCTGACAACCGCCGCATTGGCGGGGCGACAAGTAATGCCGCCCCGCCGTTTAGTTGTGTGGAAGTATGTTAAACGGAGAGGCCTGGTTGTAAATGAGGTGCTTGGATGATTCTTCTGAAAGATTCGGTCGTGTAGGCGATCTCCGCATCGAAGGCCGTGGCTGCCTTCGCGAAGGAATAAGGAGACAGCATCAAAATCCCGCACAGGAGCGATATGAGAGCTGGGGGTCAGTCACGTACGTGGCTGGTCGAACAATCTGATGCGAAGCGTTGGCAACGTCGATCGGTCATGGGCTGTTATTGTTTCAAAGTGATCTGGACCGTCATGCCCGCACAACTCCCTGGGCCGGTTAGACGATAGATATCAAAACTACTATATGCCGAACGGCAGCCGTTTTCACGGGTTGGCCGGTTTTCAGTTAGGTGTCATGAACCTTATTTGCGTTGATCTTGTCGCCTGCGATCCGGTAAAATGACTCCTCAGCGATAGTCCACCCAATCATGAATTCAAAGCGGGAGTGGCGTGTCCCTCCCGCTTTTCTCTGTCCGCGCCCGAGGTAGTCGCTGATGCCGTCTGCACTGCTGGCCCTGGAAGATGGTTCCCTGTTCACCGGGGAATCCATTGGTATTCCGGGACAAGCGGTGGGCGAGGTGGTGTTCAACACCGCCATGACCGGCTACCAGGAGATACTCTCCGATCCCTCGTACGCGCGTCAGATCGTTACTCTTACATACCCCCACATCGGCAACGTCGGCACCAACGCCGAGGACATGGAGTCTGGCGGTGTGCATGCGACTGGGCTGGTGATCCGCGACTTGCCGCGGCGTTACAGCAATTTCCGCGCGCAGGTGTCGTTGCCCGAGTTCATGCGCCGGCACAAGCTCGTCGGCATCGCCGACATCGACACGCGCCGCCTGACGCGCATTCTGCGCGAGAAGGGCGCGCAGAACGGTTGCATCCTAGCGGTCGAGAAAGGCAAGCCGGATAAAAAAGCCGCGCTCGAAGCCGCGCGCGCCTTCCCGGGCCTGAAAGGAATGGACCTCGCCAAGGTCGTGAGTGCCAAGGAACCCTACACCTGGGACGAAGGCGGCTGGGAGCTTGGCGTGGGGTATCGCCGTATCGCCGATCCCCGATTCCATGTGGTTGCCTATGACTTCGGCATCAAGCGCAACATCCTGCGCATGCTCGCCGAGCGCGGCTGCCGACTGACCGTGGTGCCGGCCCAGACACCGGCCGAAGAAGTATTAAAGATGAATCCGGACGGTGTGTTCCTATCGAACGGTCCCGGCGATCCGGAACCTTGTACTTACGCCATCGAGGCGATTCGCAAGATTGTGGAGTCGGGCCGGCCCGTGTTCGGCATCTGTCTGGGCCACCAGCTTCTCGGGCTTGCCTCCGGTGCGCGCACCATCAAGATGAAGTTCGGCCACCACGGCGCGAACCATCCGGTGCTCGAAGTCATTACCGGCCGCGTGATGATCACGAGCCAGAATCATGGTTTCGCGGTGGACGAGGTAGGTTTGCCGCCAAACCTGCGTGTCACTCACCGCTCCCTGTTCGACGGTTCCGTGCAGGGGCTTGAACGCACGGACAAGCCGGCGTTTTGTTTTCAGGGACATCCCGAAGCAAGTCCGGGACCGCACGATATTTTTCCGTTGTTCGATCGATTTATCGCGTTGATGGAAAAGCATTCGCCACATCGAACATCGGATACGCATAAGAACGAAACGAAGGAATGGATTTCTCTCTAACAACTATTGCCGCCAATGCCGAAGCGTACTGACATCAAAAGTAT
>JBGPGJ010000083.1:0-7179 GCA_041483795.1 Sulfurifustaceae bacterium | reverse complement strand
CGCGACGACTGAAGTGCGCAATTACGGCGCCACCGCCGAAGCCAAGACGATCGAACTCATCAAGCACCTGCTGCTGGCGACGTTGTCGGTGTCGGTTCTGATCGCCGTCGCCATGGGCGTGCGCGCGTCGCTGCTGGTGGCGCTCGCCATTCCCGTAACCCTGGCGCTGACCTTGGCGATTTATTATTTCACGGGCTACACGCTTAACCGCGTGACCCTGTTCGCGTTGATTTTTTCCATCGGTATTCTGGTGGACGACGCCATCGTCGTGGTCGAAAACATCGAGCGTCATCTGAAAGAGAACCGTAAAGTCGGGCTCGTCGCCGCCACGATCGCGGCCGTCGCCGAAGTGGGCAATCCCACCATCCTTGCTACTTTCACCGTGATCGCCGCGATTCTGCCGATGGCCTTTGTGGGTGGGCTCATGGGGCCGTACATGAAGCCTATCCCCGTGGGCGCGAGTCTGGCGATGCTGTTGTCGCTGTTCGTCGCCTTTATCGTCACGCCCTGGGCGGCGGTGCGGGTGTTCAAGAAGCACGGCCGAGAGCGCGCCGGATCGCAGATTCGGGAGCAGGGCGTCGGTAAACTCGATCGGTTGTATCGCTCGGTGATGGAGTTGTTGCTGCGACGCGGGCGCGCCTCATTGTGGTTCGGCGCGCTGGCGTTGGCCTTGCTGCTCGGGGCGTCGAGCCTGGTTTATTTCAAAGCGGTCAAGGTGAAGATGCTCCCCTTTGACAATAAGAGCGAATTCCAAGTGCTGCTCGATTTCCCCGCGCAAACGCCGCTGGCGCGCAGCCTGGAACTCTCGACCGAGTTGGGCCGTGAGTTGTTGCTGCATCCAGAGATCCTGAAGGTGCAGGTCTTCGCCGGAGAAGCGGCGCCGTTCTCGTTCTCGGGCATGGTGAAACACACCTATCTGCGCGGCGCGGATTATGCGGCCGATCTGCAAATCGTTTTGAGCGATAAGGATAAGCGCACCGCGTCCAGTCACGCGATCATCGAAAGTCTGCGGCCGGCGATACGCCGCTTTGGCGAGCGGCATGGCGCCGTGACCAAAGTGCTGGAAATCCCGCCGGGCCCGCCGGTGCTCAGCACGATGCTGGCGGAAATCTACGGTCCGGATGAGAACACGCGCCAGCGCGTGGCGCGGGAAGTGTACGAGGTGTTCGCCTCCGAGCCGAGCGTGGTGGATCTGGACGCCACCTGGCGCCTGGGACGTGCGCGCAAACTCTACACCTATGATCAACTCAAGGGCGGGATGCTCGGCGCCGATGCGCAACAAGCGTTGGCCGTCGGGCGCTTGATCTTCTCGGAAACACCGTTGCTGTCGTTGAACGATGCATCCAGTCCCGAGGACGTCAACGTCGAACTTTCGGTGGAGCAGGCGGTACGTTCGAGCGACGCGCCGTTTGCACGTCAGAGTATCCTTTCGTCCGAGACCGGCACGGTCCAGATCGGCGCGACCCTGAACGGCCCGAAAATCGTTCCCAACGAGACTCTCTACCGCAAGAACCTGAAGCCGGTGTCCTATGTGATGAGCGAGCTTGCCGGCGCGGAGGAAGCACCGGTGTATGGCCTGTTGAAGCTGACGCCCAAGATCGGTTACGCGCAGCAAACCGCCGAGGTGCCGTGGCACACGCAGGCGCCGGTGGTGAAGTGGGACGGCGAGTGGTACATCACCTACGAAGTGTTTCGCGACCTCGGCGGCGCATTCGCGGTGGCGATGATTCTGATCTATGTGCTGGTATTGGGCTGGTTCAGGAGTTTCGCGGTGCCGTTTATCATCATGGCGCCGATTCCGCTCAGCCTGATCGGCATCATTCCCGGGCACGCGATCATCGGCGCCTACTTCACCGCCACCTCGATGATCGGCTTCATCGCCGGCGCCGGCATCATTGTCCGCAACTCTATCATTCTGGTGGACTTCATCGAGCAGCAGTTGGCCGCCGGCGTGAATCTCAAAGAGGCGGTGATCAGCGCCGGTGTGCTGCGCTTTCGCCCGATGTTGCTGACCGCGGCGGCCGTGGTCGTGGGCAGCTCGGTGATTCTGTTTGATCCGATCTTCCAGGGGCTCGCGGTGAGTCTGATTTTCGGCGAGATCGCCGCGACCATTTTGAGCCGCTTTGCGGTGCCGACGCTTTATTACTGGGCGGTGGGCCGTCGCCGTGAGCGGGTTCTTCAATCCAAACAGTTAAAACAGTTAATTCCCAACGAGGTGGTCTGATATGTCGCTGGAAAACAAAATCCGTGCCTTCGCCGGTTCCTTCATTCTGATAAGTCTGGCTCTGTCGCAGCTGCACTCGCCGTACTGGCTGTGGTTCACCGCCTTTGTCGGAGCGAACCTGCTTCAGTCCAGCTTCACCGGCTTTTGCCCGCTGGAAAAGATATTGCAGAGACTGGAACGCGGTAAGACCGCGGCGTAGGACGAGGGCGTTCCTTATAGTTGGGTTAAACGGCGGGTACGGCCTGGGGTTGTCTATCGGTGAGCAGACACTCCAGTAATTCGCGCACCTTGCGGATCTCGTTTCCGAACGGCAGTGCCTCCGAGCCGCGGAAGAACAGTCCGTGCTCGATCGAGCCGCGCTGGGCCGCAGCCAATTGAGTCTCGATGCAAAACTGACCGGCGGCCGGATTGCCGTCCTTGAAGCCGCAGTGCGCCAGACACTCAAGCTTGCTTGGGCACTGGTGCGCGCAGTCGGGGTGGGCATCGGCGCGTAGCTTTTTCTCTTTCGCGAGATAACGCTTGAGCCACGGCGTGAGCACGGCGCGCGCAGGCAACCCCGCCGCGCTCATAAAGGTGACGATATCTTCAGGCTTGGCTTCGGCTAGGACCTTTTTGAAGTTCGGGTGCGCGTCGCACTCTTCGGTTACGGCGAACGGCGTACCGATCTGTACGCCACTCGCGCCGATCTCGAAGAGATCCCTGATCTTGCGGAACGAGTTGATGCCGCCCGCGGGGATGAGCGGGATCTTCTCGAACGCCACCCCGAGTTCCTGAAACACCTTGCGGATCTCGGCGATCACCCGGGTGAAGTCGAATTTGACGTCGTTCACTTCCTCGAGGCGCGTGGCGCCGAGATGACCGCCGGCGTAGCGTGGGTGCTCGATTACGATGGCATCGGGCAGCCGGCCCTTGCGCCCCCATTTCTTCATCACCGCGCGCACCCCGCGCTCCTCGGACAGGATCGGGATTAACGCCACGTGTTTGAATTTTTCCGTGAGTTCGGGCAGGTCGAACGGCAGGCCGGCGCCTGCGACGATCGCGTTCGCGCCGCTTTTGCACGCCTGGACCACCAACTCCGCGTAGTTCGACAACGCGCGCATGACGTTAACCGCTATGAATCCGTCAGGGCCGGCGATGTCGCGCGCGCCACGAACTTCGCGGTCGAGTGCCTCGATATTGGCGGCGCTATGAATCTCAGGGTCGCGACACTTGCGTAGCCGGCACATGATGTCCGAATGCAGCCGCCGCAGGTCCACGCTCGCGATCGTGCCCACCGCGCCTTCTTTTGCCACGGCGCCGGCGAGGCGATGGCCCGAGACGCCGACACCCATGCCGCCCTGGATGACGGGCAGCACCTCGCGACCGCGGATTTTAAGTGCAGGAAAGAGACTGTTAATCATGTTCGGACAGTTACGCTAACCTAATAATTAGGGTCGTGATTTGATCTAGATCAACCCGCTGCGCCCCGCGATTGTTTCAGAGCAGCCCGAGACGGGGGCTGCGCGTGAATGCGACACCGACGATATAGGCGAAGATCACGATCGCGCCGATCCAGGCGATGGTGCGGATGCGCTTGGTGCGGCCGTAGCGCAAGCCGATCGCGCCGACGACTACATAGGCGATGAGCGCAAGCACCTTGGCCGTGAGCCAGCCGTCAACCAGGGGATATTGCTGGATGCGCAGCGCGAGTCCGATAGCGGAGAGGAGCAGCACTGCGTCCACGACATGCGGCGCGATGCGCACGAGGCGCGCATTCAGCAACGGCGAGTCACGCAACATCCAGACGCCGCGTACGACATAACCGGTGATGGACAGTAACGCGCAGACAGCGTGGAGAGTTTTCAGCACACCGCAATCTTAACCTGCCTCAGCCCGGCCGGGCGTCGGCGCGCGGACGCAGATATAGCGGTGCGTAATGCAACACCCACGGCACGAGGCAGATGAGCCAACCGGCGGCGACCAGCAAGTTGAGCGCTTGGTATGCGGCAGGGGTGAACTCGGCGGCCGCGCGCAGCAGTGCGACGAGATTGAAACCCAGGAACAGGTACCACGTAGGCGCCTTTACGGCGAGCGCGCGGCCGGAGTGACCGAGTGTGACGCGCGTGGCCATCGCCAGCAGCATGCTTGTGACGAAACCGATGCCGAGTGCGTGCAACGGCGCGCGTCCAAGCGCCGTAACGCCCATGAGCCCGAGCGCTCCTTGAAGCGTGTACAGCGTCATCGCCACACCGAACCACAGGAAGGCAATATGCAGCATGGCGAGCAGGCGCACCGCGAAGCTGCGCCTTAGGCCCCAGAGCCAACTGTGGTACAGCGCCACCGCGGCCAGCGCGAGATCCACCACCACGCGTGCGGCTGGCATTCCCGCGATTTCGAAGACGCCATGCAACAGGCTGCCACCGACGAACAGCGGCAGGCCCCATGCCGGACGCGCGCTGACCGTGAACGGCAGCGCGCTCTGAGTGAAGAAGGGGATCATGCGGTGGCTGACGGTGAGCAACACCGGTATCAGAAATCCCCATAACCCAAGCGCACGTGCAGCGATAAAGGCGTACCCCTCGTCTGTGAGTACGCCGTAAAGAAAGCAGGCGACACCTATCGCCCCGAACGCGAGCGCCACGTTCAGAATCGTTTCGTACGTTCTTCCCGCCGGCGCTCGGCGGTAAATGGCGAGCAGTGCGACCAGGGCCGTTGCCCAACCGCCGAGGTAGAGCAGCAACCCGATGGCGAGCACGCCCCGGGCGATGAGCAAGCCCGCGTAGGTAACGGCCATCCCGAGTACGGTGAGCGCGAATACCGTCACGTACTGGTGCCGTGGTACCTCAGCGCCGCCCATCCAGCGTGGGTACACCGTGAACAAGAAACCAAAGATAAAGAATGGAAACAGCCCATAGAGCATGAAAAAGCCATGGGTCCAGGTCGACGCGAGGGTGAGCGCCAGCGGGGCGCCAAGCGACCGGCCCACGAGTTCGGCGATCCACAGCAGCATCACGAGTATCAGCTGCACGGCGCCCGCGAGAAACATCGGGCGATGGGGCGCGGCGCTTAAAATCCGCCAACGCGAAAGTGGGGTCGGCTCGTTAATGGTATGCAGCATGGGGTCAGCATTTAGCCGTCGTTCGCTTCAATATAGCCTTGATGAAGGTCAATGGTTACGGCAGCGATGGCCCGCCTCGGCGCCGGGCACCGCGGCCGGCAAAACAATATAGGTGTATATTCTTTGCGGTCATGTATCGAGCACTATTTTCGGTCCCCGCATGAACATCGACCACGTCGCGCTTGCCTGGATGCCACAGTATGCGACGCGTTACCGGGCGGGCGAGTTCGCGCCGGCGGAATATGCCGCGACCTACGTGCTGCACTGGCAGCTCGCGCGCCACGGCAGCCGCCTCGCCCAGCGTCGCTCGCGCACCGACGCCAAACCCGACGGCGCCGTGTGGCTCGCGCAACTCGATGAACTCCAATCCGCCACGCGCATCGCGCGGCTGACCGATTTCCTCGAGCGCTACGATCTGCGCCAAGTCAGCCGGCGCGTGAATGCCGCGCTCGTCGGCTGGTTGCGCGGCGAGTGGCAGCTCACGCTGTGCGAGCGCGTTCCGAGCGTGCGCGAGGTGTTGCGCATGCAAACGCGCGGCACGCGCCCGGCCACCGTAATCCCCGACTACCCGCGCCTGCTCGAACCCGTGTTGGAAAAGCCAAATGCCTTCGCCTTCATCTGCCACGATCTCGAACACGCCTGGCAGTTCTTCCACAACGCCGAACGCCACGAAACGCAATGCCGCTTCGCGCAGCAGCTCGATTGCGCCATCGAGCAAGGCGTATTTGCGTCTTACGTCGCCGATCCCCTCTTTGCCGAGAAGTTCGACTACCTCGCCGCCGACATGAACACCCACATCGCCCACAGCCTCCAATACCTGCGCGCCATCCTGCTCGACTTCCACTTGCGCGCCGAAGGCAAAGGCCCCCGCGACCGTCTTTCCCCCGAATCCCGTGCGTGCCTTTTCCGCTGTTTTTCGGGCTTCGGCACGGGCGCGGCTCTCACTGGGGCGCCGTTCGATGCGCTGTCAGTGCGTTGGCGAGGCTCGTACCGAGGCGCGGGTGGAGCGGCTGCCGGAAGCGGTGCATCCGACAAAATGACCCATGGAAACGCAATCCAGGGTCGCGAGTAAACCGATTGGGTGCTTTTGCGTTAAAACGAATAGACCGTGTGAAAGTCGGTCTAAATAGATAGTATGAAAGAAGGATCACGGGGCATGCACAATCGTCGAGCTGCCGAGTTGACGGAGAAGTAAAAGGCCCCACTCCAGATATTCGCCAACACGGGAGTCAGTCATGAAGGCAGGCGCAAAATATGTGAGGAACCAGCTGCTGGCGCTGCTGCTTTTCGTGCCCGTCGCATTCGCGCAGACCGAGTCGCCAGTGCCGGTGCAGCCGGCGCAGGAAGTGCCCGTGTTCACGCAACAAGAGCTCGATCAGATGCTGGCCCCGGTCGCACTCTATCCCGACTCGCTGCTGTCTCAGATTTTGATGGCGTCGACGTATCCGCTCGAGGTCGTTGCGGCGGCGCGTTGGTCACGGTCCAATTCCAATCTCGTCGGCGAGCAGGCCGTAAAGGCGGTGGACGATCGTAACTGGGACCCGAGCGTCAAATCGCTGGTCGCGTTTCCGCAGGTCCTCACGATGATGGACGAGAAGCTGGAATGGACCGAGCGCCTGGGCGATGCGTTTCTGGCGCAACAGTCGCAGGTGATGGACACCGTGCAGAATCTGCGTCAGAAGGCTTATGCCGCCGGCAATCTCAAGTCGAGCGACCAGTACCGCGTGGTGCCGCAAGGGCAAACCATCGTGGTCGAGTCGCCAAATCCGGAGGTCATCTACGTTCCCTACTACGATCCGCTGGTTGTCTACGGGCCGTGGTGGTGGTCGGCGTACCCGCCGGTCTATTGGGCCCCTTG
>JBGPGJ010000082.1:0-7190 GCA_041483795.1 Sulfurifustaceae bacterium | reverse complement strand
TGAACGTGATTATTCAAAACGTCACGCAACTGTCTCGGCGCGATAAGGTCAACCCCGTGAAGCTTGCGCTCGAACCCTGGATCGAGGAATTCATCCGCCAGTACGGCGAATCCACCCTGATCCCCAAGGAGGCCTTTACCTGCATCGGTCTTAAGGGAATCATGATTTGCATGGACCCCGACCAGCTTTACCAAGTCGTGGGTAACATGTGCCAGAATGCCTTGCGCGCGAGCCCGCCATTCACCGGGACCCCTCTAATTAAGCTTCAGGCCGGCAGGGACGCCGAGGGACACCCTGTTTTGGACGCCATAGATTGGGGCAACGGCGTTAAGCCGGACATTGTGGAGCACATCTTCGACCCCTTCTTCACCACCACCCCCAAGGGCACTGGGCTTGGCCTGTATATTGCTAGAGAACTGTGTGAAGGAAACGGCGGCTCGTTGAATTACTACCCCGGGGAAGGCGGGGTGGGAAGTCGCTTTCGCGTCACGTTTATGCGCGCTGAGGACTGTGCACAACTTGAATCGTTATGAACAAGGCTAAGAGCCAAGTACTCATCGTAGATGACGAGCCGGACATTCGGGAGGTATTGGAACTCACCCTCGGGCGAATGAACCTCGAGACACGCACGGCCGCCAACGTCGAGGAGGCCAAGCACCTACTCCAGGAATTCAAGTTCGACCTCTGCCTCACGGACATGCGCCTGCCGGACGGTAACGGCATAGATCTGGTGCGTCACATCCAGGAAAAACTCCCCTACCTGCCGGTCGCGGTCATCACCGCCTTCGGCAATATGGAAACCGCCGTCGCGGCGCTCAAGGCCGGCGCATTCGATTTCGTCTCCAAGCCGCTGGACCTAAACGATCTGCGCAATATCGTGCGTTCGGCGCTGCGCGTAGGCCAGTCACCGGTACACGCCGCCGTCGCCAGCGCAACCGAAACACAACCGAGCGCTAAACGCATGCTGGGCGACTCGGCGGCCATTCAAAAAGTGCGCGCCACGATCGAGCGTCTCGCACGCGGCCAAGCGCCGGTGTATATCGCCGGAGAGTCCGGCACCGGCAAAGAACTCGCCGCACGTCTTATTCATGACCTCGGGCCGCGGGCGGACAAACCCTTCGTGCCGGTCAATTGCGGGGCGATTCCTGAAGCTCTCATGGAAAGCGAGTTTTTCGGCCACAAAAGGGGTAGTTTCACGGGGGCCGTGCAGGATAAAGACGGGCTATTCAAAGCCGCCGACGGCGGCACGTTGTTCCTGGACGAGGTCGGAGATCTACCGCTGCACATGCAGGTGAAACTCCTGCGCGCCATTCAGGAGAAATCCATCAGACCGGTCGGCGCTCAAACAGAAATGAAAGTGGACGTACGCATCCTGAGCGCGACGCACAAAGACCTTCATGAGCTCCTTGCCAAGGGCAAGTTCCGGCAAGACCTCTACTACCGCCTGAATGTGATTGAACTTCAGATGCCGGCGCTACGCGAGCGGCCGGAGGATATCCCGATCCTGGCCGAGACCATCTGCGCTCGGCTGGCCACCAACCTCGGAATGAAGTCGCCCAAGTTCACGCAAGAGGCGCTGGACACACTCGCGCGTTATTCGTTCCACGGGAATGTACGCGAACTGGAGAACATTCTGGAACGGGCGTTGACGCTATGCAACGGCACCGAGGTCACCGTCCAGGATCTTCAGTTACCCCGGGACGCCGTGGAAGAACATGGGCAACCCTCGAACTTCAGTAACGAATCGCTGGATGACTACCTCGAAAAAATAGAGCGCACAGCCATCGAACAAGCGTTGACAAAAACCAACCAAAACAAGACTGCGGCGGCGAAACTGCTTGGAATCAGCTTCCGGGCCTTGCGCTACAAGCTCGAAAAGCTCGGTATCGAATAACCGCCCGTCAGTTCGAATATATTGCGCCACGCGACGAAAATGGCCGGTTTGCGGCACTTACTGCCGAAATTTGTCAGTCCGATAGCTCTCCGAAGGCGCAATACCGTTAGGCGTGCTGAATGCGGTTAAAATCTCTTTCACTGTCCATGGGTTATTTGGAGTCCGGAGACCGATGACCGCGGCCTCCTATGGCACAAATGCTGCATCTGTATTGCAGGGAATTATGTTAGGAAGTGGGCCCGGGAAGCTTAGTTTGACAAGACTTAGGGCGCTGCTAAGTAGATACACTAGAAGAGGATGTCTCGGAAAGCATCGGTCCGCAAAGGAAGCGGGATCCATGCACGAACGGTCCCAGTAACCCTGGGCCGGTTTTTTCCGGGATGCCCTCGTAACATTTAACATTGAAACTTCGGAGGTTTAGAAAATGAAATCGCTGCAAAAGGGCTTCACACTTATCGAGCTGATGATCGTGGTCGCGATCATCGGCATTCTCGCCGCCATCGCAATTCCGCAATATCGCGATTACACGATCAAGGCGCGCGTATCGGACTGCATGGGCGGCTCAACCGCGGCAATTAAGACGAACGTCGCATTGGCGCTGCAAGACGGTAGTTTGCCGAAAACCGTCGCGGTCCATAATACCGCCGCTGCCCAGTCGAACACCGATATTGGCGTCTTCACCGATACCTCTTATGCTGGGGCAAATCTCGTCCGAATTGAAGTGGAAGATTTAGCCCTAGGCGCTGCGGGTAACGGAACCGGTCCGGTCATAATCACATGCTTTTTTACCAGTGGCCGTCTTGCTGGATACACCGGTATAACACCGACGCTGGCACTTGCGTCGATTGATACTACGGGCGGTACAATTCGTTGGGCGGTCACTAATGTGACCGCCGGCACCACTTTTGTCACCGACGGCGTCGTAAAAACAACGACGATCATGGGTAGACATGTGGCCAGGTAACACCTAGCCCGATGCCGGGCGAATACAAGAGGCTCCTTCGGGGGCCTTTTGTTTTTGTATCGGCGCAAATACGAGGACCGCTCTCCGCCCCCACTTTTGCCTCATAGCATTGCTTGCACGTTGGTCAAAATTGCGATCGATCGTTACGACGGTGAATGAACACTATAGTTAAATGACCCCCGGCAGAGCCGGGGGCTTATTTCTGTGAGCGCCTCAAAGGCGCCTTTAAAACCGTTAGCCGCTTCGCGGCGGAGCGAATCCTCGAACTCAAACGTCATCGCCATGAATGAATATCTCTCGAACAAGCTCCTCGAAAATCCAACCATCACAGCGAACAAACTCGACCGTCGCAAAGGTCAAACCTCTCGGAGTCCCCCGGCAAAGCCGGGGGTTTACCTTACTGAATTACCACCACAGTTTCGTCTTCCGACAAGCCGTTATTCTTCAAGCAATACTAACTGTAAGGCCCGCCATGACTGATAGTCAGCAGTTACGCCTTGTCCATAGTCGAAACGGCTTATCCGCGCAACGCTATGCGCTTCGTTAAACTCGCGAAAAGCTGGTTGGTCAAGCGATCCGGGTACCTCGCCGGGATCGGCTTGGTCCTATTGACCATCGGAATCTATCTCCCGGGCCTCTGGGGTCCGTTCGTGTTCGACGATCTGACCAATATCGGTCTGGTACAGGCGCTTCGCATCGAGTCACTCGACTACGACTCGTTGCGCGGGGCGGCACTCTGGCAAAAGGCGGACATCGGCTCGGGCCGACCGATCGCGATGATGAGCTTCGCCTTGAACTACTATTTCGCCGGACTCGATACCTTCGGATACAAGGCTGCGAACCTTTTCATCCATATCGTTAATGCCTTTGTCCTCTGGTATCTGGCGCTGCGACTTTTGAGGCGTATTAGTGCCAACCGCGTGGAACGACCCGAGCCGCGCAACAAGAATTGGGTTGCACTTGCCATCGCCGGGTTATGGGTGGTTCACCCGCTCAACCTGACCTCGGTTCTCTACATCGTCCAGCGCATGACCAGTCTCGCGAGCCTGTTTATCCTGCTAGGGCTCGTTTGCTATACCCTCGGGCGCGATCAGCTGGCGGCCGGTAAGCGGATTGGATTCTTGACCACCGCCGGCGGCATTACCGTATTCGGCGCCCTGGCGCTGCTGACAAAAGAGATCGGACTGCTGCTACCGCTGTATGCACTCGTCATCGAGGCGACTTGCTACCGCTTCGCCGCCAAGGAACCGATGAAGCGCGCAATCAGAGGGCTATGGGTGCTCGTCGGCGCCGCCGTTGCCATCGCCGTGCTCGTGAAATTCGACCTTGTCGCACAAATATTCAGCTACCAGTACCGAGATTTTACGGCTGCTGAACGACTGCTCACCGAGGCGAGGGCGTTGTGGCTGTACATAAAACTGATCTTCCTGCCGACCATTTCAGAGCTCGGCATTTACCACGACGATGTGCCTTTGTCGCACGATCTGTTCGATCCAACGTCCACCGTCTTCGCCGTAACGGGCGTCCTCGGCCTGGTAATCGTGGCCATCGCCAGCTACCGGCGCGCGCCGGTCTTGGCGTTCGGACTCTGTTGGTTCCTCGCCGGCCATACCTTGGAGTCGTCGTTGTTACCGCTGGAACTGATTCACGAACACCGTAATTACCTGCCGCAATTTGGATTACTGTTTAGCTTCGTCTGGTATGCACTTGCACCTTTCGCGCGTTTGCGAAAGACCATGCGCATCCGTCAAGGATTCATCGCATTGTGTCTGGCGCTTTTCAGCTCGGTTACGTTTGCGCGCGCGCTCGACTGGAAAGACGAATGGACGCTCTACACCAGCGACGTGAAGAATCACCCAAACTCCGCCAGCGCGCGCACGATGCTCGCGATCATTCTTCACGACAACGGTCAGGACGTCTTGGCTCACGAGCAGTTCGTCGTCGCGGCAAACGTGCGGACTTCCGATTCAAGAACGATGCTGCGCCTGGTGCAGCACACTTACCTAACCTCCGGCAAAATTCCCGAGGCAATGCTGGACGAGCTTGAACTGCGGTTGCGGACGCACTCTTACTCCAATACGACATTGTGGGTGTTCGAACCGTTCCTCCGCCAAACCAAGCGTGACGTAAAACTAAACCGTCGCTTGATTCGCATGTACGAAGCACTTGTTCAGCGCACCGACGTCGTGCTTCCGACGGGCTGGCAGGAACACGCGTTTCAGACTTTGGGGTTTGCATTTCGGGAAACCGGCGATTATCGTTCGGCGCTGGCATATTTCACGCGGGCGCTGGAACTCTCGACCACGCCAGCCAACTACCTTCTGGCCGCTTCCATGCATCTTAAACTCGGTCAGATTGATGACGCCGAGAAACTGGTCAACCTGGTACTACCCTCCCGCGCCACACTCGATGATGACGATCGGGCTCGACTCCAGAGCCTTGAGGCAGTTCTGTCCGCCGCCGGTAAGACCGGAGCGAGACGGTAACGAACGACCGGATGGCCACGTTCCATGAAACCGTTTTCACGGGAACGCAATGAAGGACAACGATATGCGGACGCTTCTTTCGGCAAGGACTGTCGCGTGAGCATAGTATCGCGGCAGAATCGGCAACCCTGCCGCCATCGCCACCGCACGCGAGTTTCGCCTTGGCGTGGACATGGCGTTGCTGTCGGACGTCATCTATCATCTGGTGGACGATGATATTTTTCGTCGACATACTCCCAAACATACACATGGCGCGCACGCCGAGCTGACGCCGGCGCCGCGCAATACGATGCAGACACGAAACTACGAGTCGCTATCGATCGTCCTGCCGGCGAGAAACGAGGCGCCCGCGCTCGACCGATTGCTCCCCCGACTGCGGGAGATGTTTCCAAGCGCGGAAATAATCGTCGTCAACGACGGTTCGACCGACGAAACCCGCGCCGTATGTCATAGGAATGGCATCAATGCCGTTGATCACCCCTACGGCATGGGCAACGGCGCCGCGGTCAAAACCGGCGCGCGCGCCGCCACCGGCTCGACCATCGTGTTCATGGATGCGGACGGGCAGCACCAACCGGAAGACGTCGCCTCCCTGCTGCAAGCACTCGATGGCGGATACGACATGGTCATCGGCGCACGTAACAGCAAATCGCAAGCAACGGTAGGACGTTGGTGGGCGAACCGACTGTACAATGGGCTGGCCAGTTGGATGGTGAACCACCGAATCGCGGATCTGACCTCGGGTTTTCGCGCCGTGAAGACCGGGAAATTCAGGGAGTTTCTGCATTTGCTCCCGAACGGCTTCTCCTATCCGACAACCATCACGATGTCGTTCTTCCGCGCCGGTTACCCCGTGGGCTATGTGCCGATCAATGCCACGGCGAGAACGGGAAAGAGCCATATCCGCCCCCTGCGCGACGGTTTTCGCTTTTTTCTTATCATCTTTAAGATTGGAACCCTGTACTCACCGCTCAAACTGTTCCTGCCGATCAGCCTCGCTTTTTTCGCAACGGGACTCGGCTACTACCTATACACCCTCTCGATTTATGGCCGCTTCACCAACATGAGTGCGTTATTGTTCTCTACCGCGGTGATCGTATTTCTGATCGGTCTCGTTTCCGAACAGATCACAAACCTGCTTTTTACTCACCGCAACAAGCTCTGATCTCTGGACCGTCCGCGTGTATTCGCGGGCGCCGGCGAACCGCGCGATGATCCATTGCGCAATCGGCACCAAGGCTCAGTTCATCAAGATGGCGCCGGTAATGCACTTGCTCCAGCAGGTGCGCGAACCGTATCACCTTCTCGATCTCTCGCAGCACGGGAGCATCACCGGCAAGATCAATGGCTAAAGCTCTTGCAATGAACACATATCGTCCCGGTATCGGTGATTAAATGTTTCACTGCAAGGACGGGCCATTTAGACCTTGTTTTGGACTTCTGTTCTCTCTGCCCCGGCAGCGTTGACATCCACAGCGATCTGGCTAGAGCTGGCTTGGCCAGCCACCAAGTTTTGGGATTTATTTTTAGGCCGTGCCAAAGAAAGGCTGTTGAGCCATCGCCGCATAGGCGCTTCGACAAAGCGGTAACTGACAAAACCGACACACAGTGCGCCGGCGAGGAAGAGCAGCGAACTTCCCGCCCCGCCGATTGCCTTATGGAAGGGCTGTTGCCAGAGATAGAGCGAGTAAGAAGCCAGCCCGAATATCACCAGCGGACGCCAAGAGAGGGCTCTGATCGCCCATGACGGAAGCTTGTCAACGAGATTAACGACGAGCGCCAGACAAAATGTACCGACCGAATACTTGATGACATCTGGGACAGGATCGATGTTGAGCACCGCTCC
>JBGPGJ010000081.1:0-7242 GCA_041483795.1 Sulfurifustaceae bacterium | reverse complement strand
TGGCTTTCCGGCCTCGCGCTCTTCGAGCCGGGAGTGATGTGGCTGGTCGAGCGTTTCCACTGGAGCCGCCCGCGCGCGGCGCTTGGTTGCGGCGCCGTCGCTTGGGTGCTCGGTTCGGCGGTCGCGTTGTCGTTTAACGTCTGGGCGTTTTCGTTTCCGTTCTTCGGCGAGACGAAGAAATTCGGATTGTTCGACATGTTACAGATTTTTACCAGCCACGGGTTATTGCCGTTGGTCGGGATCGGGACGGCGTTGTTCGCGGGTTGGGCGTTGCGGCCCGAGCTCGCGCGCGAACAATTGCACTTGCGCTCGCCATGTGCCTTCGATGTGTGGTTGTGGTTGATGCGCATCGTGATTCCGGTTGCGCTGGTGTGCGTCATGGTTCAACTGTCCAAGCTGGCGTGATCGCCATTCACCGCTCCGCCCTGGTTTCCTATAGCGCGCATCAGATGTTTGAACTGGTCGCGGATATCCCGTCATACCCGAAATTTCTTCCATGGTGTGGCGCTGCGCGCGTCTTGTCGCAAGAAGCCGATGCCGTGATCGCCTCGATTGATATTGCCTACCAAGGCGTGCACAAGACCTTCACTACCCGCAATCTGCTGCAGCACGACAAGATGATGGAGATCCGTTTACTCGATGGACCCTTCTCCTATCTGCAAGGCTTTTGGCGTTTCACCGCGCTCGAGGAGCGCGCCTCGCGCATTTCGCTCGACCTTGAATTTGAAGTTGCGAATCGCCTGGTCGGCGCGGTGCTGACGCCGGTGTTCAGTTCGCTCGCGAACCGACTGGTGGACAACTTTCATCGTCGTGCCCACGCACTTTACGGCGAGCGCTCCTGATCTTATGACCGGACGAGCGAGCGCAGAGCGCGTAGCAGGGAGACATATTCTATGACCGGACGAGCGAGCGTTATTCATACATCAGGACGAACGAGCGAAGCGAAGCAGGGCTTCTCTATTGTCCATACGAGCGCAGCAGGGCGACTTTATCGCGTAGCAGGTAGACATATCTTATGACCGGACGAGCGAGCGCGCAGCGCGTAGCAGGGAGACAAATCCTATGACCGGACGAGCGAGCGCGCAGCGCGTAGCAGGGAGACATTAGTGCGTGTCGAGGTCGTCTACGCCACGTCTGCGGAACAGGCGGTACTGGAAGTGCAGTTGCCGGCCGGGGCGACAGTCGGCGATGCGGTCCACACGTCCGGCATTCTCGCGCGATTTCCTGAAATCGATCTGGCACACGCCGCGGTCGGAATTTTCGGCGAGCGTGCGACGCTCGACCAGCCGATAGAGGAGGGTGACCGCGTGGAGATTTATCGCCCGCTGTTCGCCGATCCCAAGGAAGCACGCCGCCGCCGCGCACGCACGCGCGTTTAGGAAGTTACAGTAATCGCAAGGGATCTTTGCTGTTGCCGGTGCCGGTTTCCGACTCGGACGACTGGGTGGGTGCAGGCGCAGCGACGCCCGCGGCCTTGACCGCAAAATCGCCCTCGACGCTTAGCAGCACGTCGTTCTTGAAAATTACGGTGAGATTCCGGGTTTCGGGTTTAGCATCGGTGCCTTTGCGCAGGGAGTAGAAATAATCCCAGCGATCCGGGTGAAATGAATCGGTCACCAGCGGTGTGCCGAGCACGAAACGCACTTGGCTGCGCGTCATGCCGGGCCGAAGCTGGTCCACCATTTCCTGGGCGACTATGTTTCCCTGTGCGATGTCCACACGGTAAGTGGTAATACAGCCGCCAAGAAAGGTGGCAACAATGAAGGTCGTCGTGAGCAGGCGCAACATGGCTTTGGAATCGTCGGCGAGTGATTTAGACTTGACGCGATCTTAACTCAGGACGATCCTGCGGGTAACCCCCGGATTCTGCGTAGCGCACATGCCCCAATCACGAGACACGACCGAGGACACCGCCGATCTCAAGAAGGCCGGTCTCAAGGCTACGCTGCCGCGGCTGAAGATACTGCATATCCTCGAGGAATCCTCCGAAGCGCATCACCTCACCGCCGAGGATGTCTATAAGCAGCTAATCGCCGCGGGCGAGGACGTGGGCCTTGCCACTGTCTACCGTGTATTGACTCAGTTCGAGACGGCGGGGTTGGTGATTCGCCATAACTTCGAGGGCGGCCGCTCGGTGTTCGAAATCAATCACGGCACGCATCACGATCACATGGTATGCGTCGAATGCGGGCGCGTATTCGAGTTCTACGACAACGCGATCGAGGAACGCCAGCGCCGGGTCGCACACCAGGCCGGTTTTATCGTGGACGCGCACTCCTTATATATGTATGGCGTGTGCGAGGGCATGAAGTTGCACGGCAAGTGTTCGAAAAAATGATCGCGGGTGTTTCAAGAACTCGGCGTGGATTTCTATGAATGCGCCGCGACCGACCCACACCAGGAAAAGACCATGACCCAGGGTGAACAGCACAACCGACTCAAAACCCTATTGCGGCTCGCCTACGACCCTGAGGTTTCCCCGTATGCCATACACTGACTGACCGCGCTGACTGACCGCGCAGGGCAAGATGCAGTATCAGATAAAAACACCCTATAGCGACAGCACGACACATGTGGCCGTTCTCGCGGATCCCTATGCTTCGCGGCATTCGTGTACCCTCAAACAGTCCTGTTTGACTCACCGTAAGAAAAAAACAACACGCATGGCGTCGCTCGGCTGAGGCGCCAGGGCATCTGTCGGCCTAAAGGCTGGAATTGGCCGGAAAACGCCGATGCAGTGCCGGTTTTTCCCGGCTGGACCGCCGAATCTGGCAATGATTTGTGGCGATGGCGGAGTGGACAGCTTGTTGAGTACGGGTGGCTTTTCAGAAAAGAGGCGTTTATTCTTCTTGTACTGCGCGCTGTGTTAAAGTAAATGCCGCAAGCGCCACGAGCCGTACCGCAGGCAGAAATATGCGCGAAGCAGGTCCGTAAATTGCCAATTCTTTTCCAGGGGGAGACATGTTGAATTCCAGATTAGGTATTTCGTTGCTCTCGGCAGGCGTCGCATTGCTTGCCTTTTCAAGCGCCATCGCGCAACAACCCGCGGCGACTCCGGCCGCTGCGGCGGCCGCTGCTCCTGCCGTCCCGTTGATCCCGCCAACGTGGGCGCAGGGACGCTCAGCGGAACAGGAAGCCGCCAACCTGTCACCGCATCCGCCGGGACTTTCCTCCCTGCCGGTCGCGGAAATCCCGCTCGACAAGATCAAGCTGCCGAAAGGTTTCGAGATCAGCGTCTGGGCCAGCGACATTCCCAATGCGCGTTCCATGGTATTCGGCAAGAATGGCACCCTGTTTGTCGGCACGCGTTTTGTCGGCAGCGTCTACGCCGTCGTTGAAAAAGATGGCAAGCGCGAAGTGAAGACCATAGCCAAGGGCCTGCACCGCCCCAACGGCGTGGCCTTCAAGAACGGCTCGCTGTATGTAGCCGAGCTGTCTCGCATCATCCGCTACGACAACATCGAGGCCAACCTGGATAACCCGCCCAAGCCGGTCGTGGTGTTCGACGCGCTGCCGAAGGATGAGCCGCACGGTTGGAAATTCATGACTCTGGGTCCCGACGGCTGGCTGTATTTCCAGATCGGCTCGCCGGGCAACATCACGATGCCGCCAGTTACGCACGCGCAGATCGTGCGTGTCGATCCCGAAAATGCAGTCCTCGAGACCGTCGCCGCGGGCGTCCGCAATAGCGTAGGCATGGCCTTCCACCCCGTGACCAAGCAGTTGTGGTTCACCAACAACGGCCGCGACTGGGTGAACGACGATCTACCTAACGACACGTTGCATCAGGTGACGCACAAAGGAATGAACTTCGGCTTCCCGTTCTGCCATCAGGGCGATCTCATCGACAACGAATACGGCAAGGGCCGTTCGTGCAAGGAATTCGATCCGCCCACGTTCAAGCTCGGCCCGCACGTTGCGGCGCTCGGCATGCGCTTCTACACCGGCAAACAATTCCCGGCAGAGTACAAGAACAATATCTTTATCGCCGAACACGGATCCTGGAACCGCGTCAAGAAGACCGGCTTCAACGTGAGCCGCGTGGTGCTCGATGGCAAAGGAAAGGTCGTGAAATACGAACCCTTTGCCACCGGCTTCCTGCAGGGCGAAACCTTCTGGGGCCGGCCTGCCGACGTGCAGGTGATGCCCGATGGCTCGCTGCTGGTGTCCGATGACGTGGCCGGTGCCATCTATCGCATCGCCTACAAGAAGTAATCCGACCTATCCAACCCCCGCTGCCGTGTCATCCGGGCAGCGGGGGTTTTTTTGATTCAGGAACCCGCATGAAATCCTTCAGCAGGAACGCTGTCGGGCGCGGTCTGATCGCATTTGCTGCACTCGCGCTCGTGGCCGCACCTGCCGCTTCTGCAGCGGATGCTGCCGCAGGGCAGAAGAAGGCCGCGGCGTGTTTCGAGTGCCACGGCGCCGACGGCAATTCCTTGAATCCGATCTATCCGTCGTTGGCGGCGCAGACACCGCTTTATATCTATTACCAGCTGCTTCAGTTTCGCGAACAGCGCCGCGTGAACGAACAGATGAGCCCGGTCGCGGCCAAGCTCACCGACAACGACATGACGGATATTGCTGCCTATTTCTCGGCGCAGAAAGCGCTGGGGGCGGGCCAGCCGGTGGACGAGGCCAGGTCCGGATCCGGCAAGGGCGCCGCAGCGCGTTACCATTGCGGCTCGTGCCACATGCCCGCATTCACCGGGCAGAATCATATTCCGCGAATTGCCGGACTGCAGTACGACTACCTGGTAGCGCAGTTGCGCGGTTTCAAGACTGGCGCACGCCAGGACATCGACGGCACCATGGCCAGTTCCGCCCAGCCGTTGTCGGAAAAGGACATCGCCGACATCGCCTGGTATCTGGCCGGTTTGCGCTGAGAGCGCCAGCCGCTTAGGGGACGCTTTCTGCCGTCACTGCGCTGGGCGAAAATGCTGCCACATGGTTTCTTGCAGAGTGCGCGCTGAGCATTGAGATATGATCAAGGCCCTGAAATCCGCATCCACCGCAGACATCGCGGGAGAGTCTCAACCGTACCCTCTCATCGAAGGGCAACCCCCGGCTCTCGACGCTGCTGGCCGTTATCAAGGCGGCGGGCTTCCGGCTCTCGCTCGATGAGCGCAAGCGCCGGGCGGCGTGAAGAGAGACTACATGCGGCGATTCGTTATGGTTGCGCTTGTAAGATTAAAGGATTATTCAGAGTGATTAAAAAATACAAAGCTGACGATGCACGCCCGCGCGCATCCGGGCGAGATTCTGCGTGAGATGTACCTGAAGCCCCTGGGGGTGACGATAACCGAGGTGGCCTTGGCGCTGGGCGTCACGCGCAAGCACGTCTCCGCCATCGTCCACGGCCGCGCGCCGGTGACGCCCGAAATGGCGGTGAAGCTCTCCGCCGCTTTTGCCACCGAGGCTGAGTTATGGGTAAATCTTCAGGCCCAGCATGATCTCTGGACCGTGCGTAGAAAACTGGGCAAGCCCAAGGTGAAATCTCTGGTGAGCCGCAAGGCGGCATAACCGCGGCGAGGTGGAACCATGGCCTGGATTTCAACAACTCTGACCCCTTGATCATGGTGAAGATCGCGAAAAGTGATGTATTAATCCAAGACCTGACCACGAGAGTGCACTGCCATGCAGAACAATGGTATGACTGAACGAAGCAGGTAGACTCTGCGGCAAGGAGTGTCTTAGCTGTGAACCATCGGACGACAGAAGACCCTGCATGTGCTACGGAATCGCTCGATCCCCTGGACGTGGTCATGCGCTACCACCAGGAGACGAAACATCATTTTTTCCGCTCTGCGCGCTCGCTCGGCTATATGGACTGGGCGAATCAGCCGGATCCGTTTCGACGACATGAGGGATCTCCGCTCATTCCCTTACCGCGCTTGAAACCTGACGACGCGCCGCTCTCGCCGCTCTATGACGACTTGTATCGCCCTGGAGCAATCGCGAGCGCTCCGGTCACCGTCCGTACGCTTTCACGCTTTTTTGAATATTCTCTGGCCATTTCGGCTTGGAAGCAGGCCGGTGAGGTCCGCTGGGCGCTTCGAACCAACCCATCAAGCGGCAACTTGCATCCTACCGAAAGCTATTTGCTCATTGACAAAGTCCCAGGCCTTTCGCCATTCCCAGGTCTCTATCACTATGCACCCAAGGAACATGCGCTGGAGCTGCGAGCAGAGTTGCCGAAGGAAAGCTTTACTACGCTTATGCAGGGATTTCCGTCCAACGCTTTTCTTGCGGGCTTGACCTCAGTGAACTGGCGGGAGACCTGGAAGTACGGAGAGCGAGCCTTTCGCTACTGTCAACACGACGTGGGGCACGCGATCGGCAGCGCTCGCATTGCGGCCCAGACCCTGGGCTGGCGCATGCTGCTGTTGGACGGCCTGGCGGATGACACGGTTGCCGCCTTGTTGGGGGTAGATCGACCCGAGGATTTCGAGGGGGCTGAGCGGGAGCACCCTGATTGCCTCGCCGTCATCTGGCCCGCCGATCAAGCTGCCGGTCTTGCCACTGGGAAGACAATCTCTTTGCCCCTGTCCCTTGCCCTTGATGCTGTTCGCGATTTGACGCGACACATTTGGTACGGCAAGGCCAACCGGCTGAGTCGAGACGATCCCGTGCGATGGGAGATCCTCAACCAAGTGGAAGTCGCATCGTGGAAGTCGAGTACTGAACAGAAGTTCGTCGAACTGAATCACGACAGTCCTTCAGTGGAGACCCTGATTAACCCGAGTGCCGATGCGCCGAGCATCTACCCGGGTCAGCCAAGGGCTGGACAGGTGATCCGTCAGCGGCGAAGCGCGCTTGCGTTCGATGGCAAAACCTCAATTTCAGTCGGCAGCTTCTTCACAATGCTGGCCCGCGTCATGCCGCGGGTTGATCGTGACCTGTGCAAGCGTCCGATGCCATGGGACGTCCTGCCTTGGAGACCGGCCATTCATCTTGCCCTGTTCGTCCATCGGGTAGATGGCCTTGCTCCCGGTCTCTACATGCTGGTGCGTGATCCTGCGAAGGTGGGCTCGCTCAGAGGGGCGATGCACCAACAGTTTGCCTGGACTTCACCGCCTGGTTGTCCAGAAGACTTGCCTCTTTTTCTCCTCGAAGAGGGCGATGCGCGGCAATTGGCTGTCCAGGTCAGTTGCCATCAGGATATTGCCGGGGACAGTGCGTTTTCCTTGGGGATGATCGCGGAATTCGAATCGAGCCTGCGGCGGTACGGACCCTGGTTTT